>MHEF01000021.1:6065-8728 GCA_001805125.1 Nitrospirae bacterium RBG_13_39_12 | reverse complement strand
ATTTCTAATTCGCCTCCGAGATATTGAACACGCTCTCTCATTCCCATGAGCCCGAAGGAATGGTGATCCGAGAGCTTCTCACCGGGGATCCCCTTGCCGTTATCAATAACTTCGAGCGCGAGGAACCCGTCCCTCTCTTTCAGGTTCACCTGGATTTTCGTTGCCTCCGCATGCCGGATAGTATTCATGAGTGCCTCCTGAAAGATGCGGAAAACGGCGATGGACAGATCCTTATCCAACGTGGTGTCTTTCATATCGATCGAGATATCCCATGGTATTCCTGCTCTGTTACAGAATTCTTTCACCTGCCATTCGATTGCAGCAGTTAACCCGAGATGGTCAAGTACGGATGGCCTCAGTTCCGAGGAAATCCTCCTCACGATCTGGACAGCAGAATCGATAAGTTCCAGATCCTCTCTCAATCTCGTCTGTATCTGTTCCTTTTCTGCAGGCATATTTTTTAGAAGAGACGAAAGGTCAACCTTTAGCCCTGTCAGGACCGCCCCGAATTCATCGTGTATCTGACGCGCTACCTGCTTCCTCTCCTGTTCCCGGACGGACTGGAGGTTTGCAAAGAGGTCACGGAGCTCTTCGCGTGATTGTCTCAACTCCTCTTCGGTATCAAACCTGAATATCGCCTCACCGATTAGTATAGCAATGGTTTCAAGGAATTCGATGACATCGCGGGTCAGCATACCTTCACGCTCGTCAGCCAGATGCAGGAGCCCGATTAACCGGTCGTGGTAGCGGATTGAAATAAGTGCATTTGATAAGAATCCTGTCCGTATGCAGTTGCCCCTATAGCGCGCGAGTTCCTGCTCTGTGAGCCTGCCTGCAAATTCCTGCAAGTTATTGATCCAGAAAGAGCCGTTTGGAGTCAGAAACGGTTTGTCCTGGGATTCGTACTGACCGGTAAAAGCCCTGACACATGCGCATATATCCTTATCAAGTGAAAGCCTGTTTTCCAGTTTCATAAACTCGGGACTGAACCCGGTATATGACTCGTAGGAGATTTCACGATTATCCATTATCCTTATCCCTACACAACGGCAACCGCACCACACCTGGATAAACTGTACTACCGAATCAAGGTATTCCTTCCTTGACTGTTTTTTCGCAAATAATTCGAGAAGATCGTTAAAAAGCCTGTTACGGGATTCGCGTTCCTTTCTTTTCGTAACATCACGGGTTATTACCTGTATGTTGCCTTCTTCAAGCATCCTGGCGCTTACTTCAACATCTATGAGTAAGCCTTCTTTTCGAAAGATTTTCCTTTCCTCACGCACCGTCTCCCCCGCGAACAGGCGGTCGAGCGGTATGGGCCTCGCGGTTAGGTCTTTGGAGGGAATCAGGGTTCTTACGTTCAGGCCCGTAATTTCCTCCATGCTGTAACCTGACATCTCGCAGATTGCGGGATTGACGTCAATGATATTCAGCCACTTGTCAAGAACAGCTATACCGTCTGCTGCCTGCACTATTAAAGAACGATATTTTCCCTCGCTCGCCCGGAGCTTATCTTCGGCTTTTTTGCGCTCGGTGATGTCAATACCCATTTCCATGATGAGGCGTGAACCGTCAACATCTGTGAACGGATAATCAGAGATATCGTAGTTGCGGCCATCAGGGCCTGTCCATTCCCAGTGATGTGGCGCCATGGTTTTCATAACCTTATATGTTTCGCAAATCTCACAGGGCTCAGTGCGTTCAAATAAATACTCAAAGCAACGCCTTCCTTGGTCCTCGCCAAAACGCTCGCGGAAAAAACGGTTGGCAAATGCTACGTGATAATCCGGCGTTAACAGTATCACATAAGCCGGCAGCGCCTCCATGACATCATATAACCGCTGCCGTTCGCTTTTCACAGCATCTTCTGCAAGCTTTTTCCTGGTTACGTCTTCTAATGAAAAGACAAGAAAATCGACTTCACCATGTTTATCCAATACCGGTGTAAGGGTCCAGTCCCAGTATGTTATCCCCAGTTCCGGATGATCAGGGAAAGAGAATGGTTTTGCAATAGCATGGTAGGGAACCTTTGTTTCAACAACCCTTCTGAAAATCGCTTCGTTTTCTTCATGGGGATATAACTCAAAGTGGTTGCGCCCGATAAAATCTGATTTATTTCGCTTACAGCCAATGGCATAAGACTCATTGACCCTGATAAAGTTGAATTTCCGGTCTAAAAACACAAGCGGAGTTATGGAATAATTGAAAAACGCCTCGAATTCCTTATAGGTCTTTTCTAGTTCCTCTGTACGTTCCTCGACGGTAATCTCTAATTGCTCTGTGTATGTCTTCAATTCCTCCTCAAGCTTTGTACGCTCGGTGATATCATGGACCATCCCCAGGGATCGAATAATCTTGCCTGAGCTGTCCCGGATATGTTCGCATTTCTCGTGAACGAAACGGACCTCGCCTATTGATTTTCTCACAATTCTATGTTCGATCTCGTAGGCGTCCCTTCCCTCGCGCAGAGAGGCTGAATATGCTTCATCAACTGCGGCACGGTCGTCAGGATGCACGGCTTCGAGAAATGCATCATAGGTTGCGCCGAACTCCTGCGGCTGTAATCCGAATATCCGGTATACCTCGTCCGACCAGAACAAATGATTATTTGCAAGATCAAGCTCCCAGCTTCCGAGATGGGCTATCTCCTGTGCCCGTCT
>MHEF01000021.1:0-6054 GCA_001805125.1 Nitrospirae bacterium RBG_13_39_12 | reverse complement strand
CGCTCAATCGTAATTCCCGTTCAAATCTTTTTAGTTCAGTTATATTGGTTCCATAAAAATTGACATAATCAAATTCAGGGATCGGCGCGACAGAGAATGACCATATTTGATTGTCATGCTGAATCTCAACAGTTTTATTTGATTTGTCTATAAGGGCTTCAACTGCCAGATATTTCAAGAATTCCGGTACAGGATTTCCTATTTCACCATCCCACTCCTGCAAAAGATTGCTGCTGGCGTTATTGGCATAGAGAAATTTGCCATCCCTGGACAATCTTATAACGGGATTCGGGTTCTCGGATGGAAACTTGTCAAGATTTTTAATTTGTTCCTCAGCCTTATTGCGGTCCGTAATGTCTTCAAAAACCGCAGCGAAATAATCCTTCTCATTGCTGTAGGCGGAAATGGAAACCCACTTGCTCAGAGATGCTGAATAATTCTCGAAAGAAATTCCCTCTCCGGTAAGTGCAACTTTTCCGTAAATACCTATCCAGTCAACCGGGTCATTTTCGATCCCGTAGATGACTTCTGTGACTCTTTTTCCGATAACCTGTTCTCTCTTTAAACCGGTCAGCTTTTCGAATGCGGCGTTAACTTCCAAGAAGATGTAATCAACCGGTTTTCCTTCCTCATCAGTTACAATCTTGTGGTATGCGAAGCCGTTCAGCATGTTCTCAAACAGCGAGCTGTATTTCTCTGCAAACTTCCTCAGATGTTCTTTGTCCAGCGCGCTGGATATACCAGCCTTTGTTTTGGTAGCTGAGGTGGTCTGGCGTGTTGTTTTGAACGCTGTTCCGACTTTGGTCTTTGCTCTGGTTTTAGTCTTTTTGTCTGTCTTAGTCTTGGTCTTTGTTTTTGTATTTGTCTTTATTTTTTTCTTTGTATTTATTTTTATCTTTTTCTTTTCCTCAACCTCAGCCTTAACCTTTTTTCTGATCTCAGCCTTGTCTTTATTTTTCGTGCTGGTCTTCCTCTTTAATATTTTTATTGATAGTTTCCTTTTCATAACAACTCCCTAAAGATTAATGTTCTCCTTTTTCTATAGATACTCTGATACATTTTCTTATATATCAGATCATATAATGGAAACATCTATTCTATAAAATTTTCTTTTCAGTTATTTTACCTCAGTAAACTGGTGTTTTGCTAAAGTAAGCAGGTTTTCTGAGAAAAGGATATTCATGTTTTTTTCGATCCGTCTGGAGATTAATTATTAAAATGAAAAATAGCGTATTCTTATCTTCAATCCAGACTGTACTGCATAGAAAATAATACCATAAACATAAATTAATAAAATATTGCATTGTACTATAACTTCCAGCATCTCGCCTCTCAAAGTCTATTGTTCAGAACACTTATGTAGGAATAAAACCTACAGGATTAGTGTGAATGTTCTCACAAAAAAATAGGAAACATGCCTATTTTTATCTTTTTGCAACTCAACTATATTAATCGAAAGCAGTTCAACATTTCGTTAAAAAGGGGGTGATGTAATGGCAGGGGAAAAAACAAAAGGAACAAAGGTTGCAACCAAGACTGAACCATCAAGGGCTCTGACGTCTTTCCATGAGATGGAGCGGTGGTTCGAAGATTTCTTAAGAAGTCCGTTCAGCCCGTCACGGTGGCGGCGGTTGAGGACACCGGATTTGGAGGAAGTCTCTCCGTCAATCGACATTTTTACTGAAAAGGATAATGTGATTGTTAAGGCAGAACTGCCCGGCATTAAGAAGGAAGACATCGACGTGAGCATTACCGACCATACGATGCGGATATCCGGCGAGAAGAAACGCGAGGAAAAAACCGAAAAGAAGGATTATTACTGGGAAGAGCGTTCGTACGGCTCATTTGTACGCAGTTTTCAGCTCCCGGCTGAAGTGCAGACCGACAAGGCGTCAGCAAAATTCAAAGACGGGGTTCTCGAGATAACAATCCCTAAAACAGAAGAGGCCAAGAAAAAAGAAAAGAAAGTCGCAGTCGAATAACATGATTTGTACCCGAAAGAAAACTTTGTTCCTTTTGGGGGGTCGTATAAACCATTTTAAAACAGGGAGGTAAAAAATGACACAGGTAGCTACCAAAATAACGGAAGAAAAATTACTCCATCTTATTGAGGACTGGTATAGGCTGGAGGACCAGACCATTGGTATGGCAGAGGAATTAAAGAAGAAATCGGACAACCCGTTCATAAGAGTGATCATGGACATCATCAAACACGATTCCCAAAAGCACAAGATAATGCAGCAGTTTGTCATTGATGCGCTTACCAGGGAGGCTGTCCATCTGGCACCTCAGGATCTCATCCCGATTGCCGATGTCCTTGAAAAACATATCCAGGCTGAAGCAAAGTCGATGGGTATGGCCAATGCATGTTCTACTGTGAGCAGAAATTACTTTGTGGACTTTATAGTATCAGCGCTTACAGATGATGAAATCAAGCACCACAACATGCTCAAGACACTCGACCATATCAAGAGCGCTGTATATCCTTACGGACAGATTAGGGCTTAATAGAAGGCCGCCTCTACTGAACAGCAGAGGGTAATAATATTTATAAACCAAAAAGGAGAAGGAGGAAGTTATGGGTTACACACAGGTTGCACTGGAAGACAAATTACTGGACATGTATCCTGAAATGAGGAACAGGAGTATAACACCGCGTTTAAGCTTCGATAAGAGTAAAGATGCGTGGATGGTCAAGCTTGTCAAAGGCGGCAAGGAGAAAATAGTTTGCTTGAACAAAGAAGATGCCGACGCCTGCATGGACAATCATTTTTGTAAAAACTTCGGTTCAGATTTGAAAAAAGCTTTAGCTGAATTTTCATGATACCACAGGTTATTTACAAAAGGGAGTGAAAAACTCCCTTTCGTATTCATTATTATCCATAGGGAGGGTTTTATGGCACTTTCTGGTAAATACGGAAAGATCTCAATACCAAAGATTTGCGAAGATGAACCGATCTTTATCCTCAGGGCCCAGGATATCCTTGCAGCAGCTACGGTTGAAATATACAGGGTTTTACTGGAGTCACACGGGTCACCAATGGTCAAGAATATTGACCAGGAGGTTCAAATATTTAAACATTGGCCCGGCTCGAAAAAGATGCCTGATTAACAACAGTTTATAATCTCAAATGAGAATGGTCACCGGGATTACGTGAAAATGCGGTTAATGGGATGAAGCATCGAATAAATGAGCGAGGTTGACATCATGAGATACTTTGACGAAATAGCAAAAAAAGCACAAGAACTCTTTATGGAAAATGGGAGAACACAAGGTCGCGACCTTGACATCTGGCTCGAGGCTGAAAGGATTGTTATGGTCCGGCAGCTGGAACAAGAAAAGAATGTGGAAGAAAAAGGATCAGTAAAACGCCCATGGATAAAATTTTAGCAAATATACATGGGTACTCATAAACATTGTTTCACCACATTTCTGCTCGGATGAGGGAATAAAGGATCAGGAGGGTACATGGCAAGAACAGGCATCATAACCATGCACGGAAACCCGCTTACACTTGCAGGGACAGAAGTGCAAGTTGGTGATAAGTCGCCTCCGTTCACTGTTATTGACAGGGATATGAAAGAGGTAGGTCTCCATGATTTCACAGGAAAAATAAAGATTATCAGCGTAACGCCTTCGCTTGATACCCCTGTCTGTGAGGTGCAGGCACGGAAGTTCAACGAAGAGGCTGCGAAATTATCGGCCGATATTGTAATACTTAACATCAGTATGGACCTGCCTTTTGCTATTTCCCGTTTCTGCACTGCTGCAGGGATTGACAGGGTACAGGCATTTTCAGACCACCGCGATGCTTCTTTCGGTACTGCATACGGTATTTTGATTAAAGAACTGCGTCTTCTCGCCCGCTCGATATTTATCGTAGATAAAGACGATGTAATCCGTTATAAAGAGATTGTCCGGGAATTAACAGAGCTTCCTGATTTTAAATCAGCTCTGGAAGCGGTTAAAAAAATCTCTTAGCTGCATGCTCCGCATCCCTGTCATCTGTTGGAGGCAGAAGGATTTGACGTAGAAAAGAAAAGGAGGTGGTAAAAAATGAAAACAAGGAAGTCGGCAACATTGACAGTGCTCGTTGATTTCAAGGTTGGTGAAAAGGCTGATCTCAAGAATGTCATCGAGCGCCTTGAGTGCAGCTGCAGAGACATGAGCGGAGAGGATGTTGAAATCGTAAAAGTAGAAATTATAGACCGCAAACTCCTTTTGGAAGCCGGAGATTAGGATTGAGATGCATTCGGATGGAATAAAGGAGAAAGGGGAAAAAAGATATGATGATTAATGTATTCAAGAAGATTATTGCAGTAGTATGCTTCACTGCCCTTTTTGCAGGTACAACTCTAACCTGTATCGGTTATATTCATGCTGACCAAGGAGGGGATGTAAAACGGGGAGAAATGCTCTTTAATGATCCAACGCTTGGGGGGAGTACAAATGATAAGAGCTGCGGTTCCTGTCACCCGGGTGGAAAAGGACTCGAGAATGCATCCGGGAATATAGCAGAGGCTGTAAACCGTTGTATTAAGAACCCGCTTGCAGGAGAAGGCCTGGATATGGATTCTCAGGAAATGAAAGACATAGTCGCTTATATAAACTCATTGAAGAAATAAACACAAAGGAGGTTATGTACTGTGAAGAGATTTGGTGATGTATTCCAGACAGCGGACTGGAAAAAGGAAAAACACGTCCCCCTTATTGAATGCCCGGATTCAGTAAAGAGCGGGGAGAAGTTTGACATCATGGTTACTATAGGAAAAGAAGTTTCTCACCCAAATACAACAGAACACCACATAAGCTGGATACAGGTATATTTTCATCCAAAGGATGGCAAATTTACCCATCAATTAGCTAACTGCGAATTCACGGTTCATGGTGAGGCAGTCGAAGGACCAAACAAAGGACCTGCTTATACCGATCATTCAGCGACCATTTCGGTTATGTTAAATCAGCCGGGAACAATCTATGCTTTTAGTCTTTGTAATATCCACGGCCTTTGGGAAAACAGCAAAGAAATTGCTGTTCAATAGACACACAATTAAAAGGAGGGTTTTATGCCAACAATCGATGTAGACGGAAAAAAGATTGAATTAACAGAGGACGGCTTTCTTGCAAACTATGACGACTGGAATGAAAAGGTAGCGTGTGCCATAGCTGACAGGGAGGGATTAAGCAAGAAATGCCCGATGACAAAAGAGAAGATGGAGATAATAAAATTTACAAGGAAATATTATAAAAAATTTGAAGCTTTTCCAGTGTCCCGTTATATATGTAAAAATGTACATCAGCCGAAGGAATGTACTTTTGAGGAGTTTTATGACCCTTTAACAGCATACAAGGTTGCAGGGCTTCCCAAGCCTGTAGATTATGGGGAGTTATTTGATTCAATAACGAAATTAAGAATCTAACAAAATATCGGGATCCGAAAACATCATCTGAAACTCTGACAAAACTGGGGAAAGAGATTCGGGAACTGAAGGAAAAGATTTATTCGAAAGCACCGCAGGGATATAGATGGCAGTAAGTAGTTGAACATTCAGTAAGGTCGCCATTATGTCTAACTGTCTAATGTGGGTTACATAAAAGGAGGTAATTATGGGTTATACACAGGTTGCATTGGAAGACAAAATACTGGAGATGTATCCGGAAATAACAAAACATGGCATCTCAATAGGCCTTAGTTTTGATGAGACTAAAAACGCATATATTGTAAAGTTCAAAAAAGACAACCACGAACTGACGACTCACCTTGAGAAGAAAGCTGCTGATGATTGCATGGATAATTTCAAATGTGTCTATCTCGGTATCCAGACAGGACAATTCATCAAGAATTTTGAAATAATTGAAAAAGAATAAAAGGCATCGATTACAGAGTTGTTGGGATAAAACGACATACTGGATTTCATATATCGTGCATTAACAGATACAGGTCAAAGAATCAGAAATGACACTCTACAGAGAGTGATAGAGGGTCAGGTCTTGTTTCTTGCATAATCTCATATTCCCTTATTCACCATCCTGCTTACCGTTGAGTAATGTAT
>MHEF01000020.1:15051-27827 GCA_001805125.1 Nitrospirae bacterium RBG_13_39_12 | reverse complement strand
TCATGGTTTTATGGGTCAACCTTCATGGCGGATTTATTGCCGGCTTTATGCTCCTTGCGGTCTATATTACAGGAAACTTACTGAAAGTAATTTTTGTAAGCCCCGTTGGAATTATACACGGGGCATTAAACCCCTCGAACAAAACCGGAGAATCTCTTAATCTATCATCCTCATCGCAAGCCATAGAGCATTCCAACGGGGTAAAGGAAGACAGGCCCGAAGAACTTGCTCGGATTAAAATATTTCTTTTAATATTCATTCTCTGCCTCCTCGCAGCACTGATTAACCCACAAGGCTACAAAATATTGCTGTTTCCATTTGAGCTAACGGCGAACAAATTCATCATGGATAATGTAAACGAATGGCTTTCTCCGAATTTCCATACTGACTTAAGATACGAATACATGCTCCTTTTAATGATTCTAATGTTCGGTATCTCGAAGCTCAAGCTAAATGCTATAGAGGTTTTACTGGTCATCCTCTTTACCCACATGTCCCTTTTTTCAGCACGATATATTCCCCTTTATGCAATTATTCTCAGTCCCATTATTGCAAGGCGAATAGACCACCTTATTAAGGATGTGAGTGACAGAAAGCTTGTTAAAAGATTCCTTTCAATTGCCGATCGGGCTACCGTAACTGACTCTCAAACAAAAGGTTATCTCTGGTCTTTGTTAGCTGTAGCAACACTGATTGTAGCTCTATTTATAGGAAAAATAGAGTATACCTTTGATGCAAAAAAGCTTCCTGTTGATGCTGTTCAATTTATGAAGAAAGAAAAGATAACAGGCAATATGTTCAATAATGATGAATTTGGTGACTATATTATTTATGCGGCATGGCCGGAGTATAAGGTATTTTTTGACGGAAGGTCTGACATGTACGGCGTGGCGAGAATGAAAGAGTATATAAAGGTAGCAAGAATTGAACAAGGATGGGATGAAGTTTTAAAAAAATATAGCATAAACTGGATTATTTACAATGCCAATTCTACCCTTTCACAGCTCCTTCTTGAAAAAGACGACTGGAAACTTATCTATGCTGACAAGGTAGCAAATATATTTGTACGAAATGCACCTGAAAATCAATCATTGATAATCAAATATCAAGATATAAAGGTTGTTAAGGTTGAGGAGAAAGATGACAAAGAGGATTAGTATTTACGATGGGAGTCAAGGGTCAAGAGCACAGACTAAAAGTATCACAGAGTCAAAGTTTCAAAGACGCTGATACGCTGATACTCTGATACTGTGAAACTATAGAATGAAACCCTCGAACGCTTTTTATTGCTAACATGAAGGCCTATAACTTAAGAAACGGCAAAGAATTATCAAATAATGTAACGGTGGCAGATAGCTTATTGAAGCGAATGAAGGGTCTTCTCGGAAAAAAGGAGATGCTGAATGGGGAAGCCTTATGGATAAAGCCCTGTATTTCTGTCCATACCTTCTTTATGAAGTTTCCGATAGAGGTTGTTTTTCTGAACAAAAGAAATCAGGTGATAGCAACTATTAGAAACCTGCAGCCAAATCGCATAACAGGGGTCTATTTTAAGTCAACAAGTGTTCTTGAACTGCCGACCGGCGTACTCGAAACAACAGATACAAGAGTTGGAGATGAGATCGAGATCTTATAAAAATAAAGCTCAAATGATAAAATCAAAATTACAAAAGAAGGAGTAATAAGACTATATCAATATTAAACAAATTACAGTGAAGAAAAACATCTCTTTTGGTTTTGCCGTTTTCCTAATTCTATTATATTCAGCCATCAACATTGTGCTTCTTCTCCATCATGAACCATGGGAGGATGAAGCTCATGCGTGGCTCGTTGCAAGGGATTTAGATATAATCTCCATCTTTAAACAAATGGCCTATGATGGCACTCCTGCTCTATGGTATATGCTACTTGTTCCATTCGCAAAGGCAGGTCTACCGTACATATCTGAATTCATCCTTCACCTTGTCTTCGCAGTTGCAGCGGTGGCCATCTTTGTTTTCTATGCACCATTTTCAAAAGTAACAAAAGTGTTGTTCATTTTTTCCTATTATATGGCTTATGAGTATTCAATCATAGCAAGGAGTTACGGCCTCAGTGTTTTTTTAATATTTTTAATTGCAGCACTTTACGCCAAACGTTTTGAATACCCTCTATGGTATGCTTTCCTAATTTTTCTCCTTTTCAACACTAATGCACACAGTTTTTCCGTCGCTTCATCTTTGACCATCCTTTTTGCATGGGAATTTTATCGAAATAAGGTAAAGGCTAAAAGGCTAAAAATGGCATCATTAATTATGTGCATGGGAGGATTGTTGTCGTTCTTGCAAGTTTTACCCCAGCCGGATACTATTGACTATAGACCTTTTTTTGGACATGCGTATCCAGCACCATTAATCGCAATAGCAAATGCCTTTTTCCCCTGGCATATCGCTTTTCATCTATCAGGTGAATTACGTTCTATTGTGATAGTAATTTCATTTCTCATTTTCTTCACAATTATCTTATCATTTTTCAAAAGGCCAGCTGTTTTATTTATCCTGCTATTATCTTTTTCTGGATTGTTTTATATTTTTGTCTTCGTGTATCCCGGAGCCTTGAGACATCACGGTTTTGTATTGCTTATACTCCTTTTTGCCCTATGGATTGGCAGATATTATCCTGATTTACAAAAACATCATTCTAATGACATTTCAACCATGAGGATTTCAGAACTTTCAGTACCTTCAATGATTTTGATTAATATCTGCTTGTCTCTCTCTCTGTTACATGCCTTCAGAATTCAATATCAGGAATATAAATATACATTTTCAGGGGCCAAAGAAATGGCTCATTTTATCATCAAAAATAAGTTAGATAATTATGCAATTGTAGCTCATTCTTCTCCTTATGCATCCGCCCTTTTGCCATATTTACCGGAGAGAAAGTTCTGGTATGCAGACATAAAAAACTATGGGACTTTCGTCTACTTAAACAGGAACTTTCTTAAGGATATGAATATATCAAATTCAGAAGTGATCTCACGAATGAAGGCAGCATTTCCCAACCAATCAACAATATTACTTTTATTATCGAAGTCTCTAAGTCCCCCAGACTCTAATGGCTTTAAATTATTATATAAAGTAGATAATGTATTCGGATACAATAGAGAAAAATACTATTTATATAAGCCTGTTCAAGAAGAACCATGAGAGATAGTGTGCCCTATTTTGTGGCCTGTTAAGACGGATGAAAGGTCTTCTGGATTGCCTGCCGAACAAAAAAGGAGGAGTTTGCCGCACTGTATTCCAGACTGTTTTACTAATCATCAAAGTTTATACGTTCTTTTTCGATGACCAGAGGTCTTTTTAGCACCTGAGTATGAATCGATCCTATATATTCGCCCAATATGCCCAGAAAGAATAATTGCACTGACGCAAAGAAAAATAGGCCCACTACTACCGGTGCAATCCCAAGTGAAAAACTTTTCCAAAAGATAAGTTTATAAATGGCATATCCAAACGCAACCAATAGACTTATAATTGATAAACTGAATCCTAACATTGTTGCTAATCTGAGAGGAACTTTCGAATGATTGGTAATACCCAGCATTGCCATATCATAAAGAGTATAAAAATTATTTTTAGTAATACCTCTTTGTCTTGCAGGCTGTTTATATTCTATTCTTGCAACCTCAAAACCTATGTCTGCAATAATTCCTCTGAAGTAAGGATAGGGATCATTCAAATTTCTTAGTACGTCAATTACCTGTTTGTCATACAAGCCAAAGCCCGTAAAATTTTTTATCAACTCAACTTCCGACAATTTGTTGATCAATCCATAAAAGGATTTTCTGATTTTAAACATGATGGATGATTCTTCACTTTGAGTTTTCACCCCGATAACTATTTTATATCCTTCTTCCCACTTTCTTATAAAATCAGCAATCATATGAGGTGGATCCTGTAAATCCGCTACGATTGAAACGACAGCATCTCCTTTCGCTTGCTGTAAACCGTAGTTGGGTGAGCGGATATGGCCAAAGTTTCTGGCATTTACAATTATTTTTACTTTTTTATCATTCCCTGCGATATCTTTTAAAATTAAAGCCGTCCTGTCTGTTGATGCATTATCTATAAATATGTGTTCATACGTGTAACTTTTAAGATTATCAAAAATTTCTTTAACTTTATTGTATATGAGCTCTATATTATCCTCTTCGTTATAACATGCTGTAACAACACTAATGAACTTCATTTTTCCCCCCTAACAAAAGAAATTTTTGGTTTGCGTTCATCATATCTTAAAACATTAAGTTTCACATGACATCATAAATATTCAGCTATAATTTCAGAAATTTCATCAATAAATATTGAATTCAGATGTATAGGCACAAGTCTGGTCTCTCCGATGGATTTAAGAAGGATAAAAGTTAGAAGACTACCTGAAGTCTTTTTGTCTTTTTGAAGCAATTCTCCCAATTTGGATGTTGATAAGCCACGTAAAATATCTTGATCTAAAAGGTCGAATGATAAGTTCTTTAATAAATTATTTTCTTTGCGACTTAAAAGATGCTTCCTATTACTCAATTCATTTGCAACTATCATTCCTAAGACGACCGCTTGTCCGTGGGGTATACGGTAATTTGATAAAACCTCTAAAGCATGTCCAACAGTATGTCCGTAATTCAAAGCTTTTCGATGTTTTAATTCAAATTCATCCTTTTCAATTATAGATTTTTTAATATTAAGTGAGCCAAGGATGAGAGGTTTAAATGCAGGGTAATTATGGCTCATAGCATCAGTAATGTAATGTTTATAAATTTTAAGAAATTCTTTACCTCCGATAATATGGAGCTTTAATATCTCTCCAAGTCCAGCCTTAATATCACGATCGGTGAGAGTCTCAAGAAAAATAGGGTCTATAATTACTTGGGAAGGTGATGAAAATATAGCTAATTGATTTTTTGCATTATTATGATTAATTCCTGCCTTACCACCGATACAACTATCACACATTGCCAGTAACGTTGTGGGCAAGTAAATCCACCTTATGCCTCGTTTATAGGAAGCGCCAGCAAAGGCGCCAATATCCTGAATTATGCCACCACCAACAACAATCAAACTTCCTCCTTTCGTAAATTGATTTTTTTGAAGGAATTCGATAAGGCCTACGAATCCGTCCAAAGTTTTAAATCCTTCTGTTGCCTCTGCAACGAAAATCTTTGATTTGGGGATTTCAAGATAGTTGCCATAAATGTCATAAACATTCTTATCAATGAATAATATATTTTCTGAATTTTCTGCCATTAAATTATTAATTATTTCCTGTGGCTTCGTCTGTTCAGCCCATTTGACCGGATATGACCTGGGAATAGATCTTACGACAAAAAAATCCGATTTTACTAAATCTTTTCTGACAAAAAACTCTTTGCCTTCTATTGTAAAGATTATTTTATCCATCATCAAAAATTCCTTCAGTCAGTTGCAGAGAACGATTTCTGAATACACACTGCAAAGAATATTGTAATTCTTAAATACTGAAAACTATTTTTATAAACATGTGTATCCGCCATCAATGATTATTGTTTGTCCTGTTATATACGAATTTTTTTCAGACGACAAAAAAGCAACTACTTCTGCTATTTCAAACGGTTCAGCCAATCTTCCCATCGGGATCGACATGGAAATCTTTTTTATTTCAGTTTCGGTGTTATTTTGCCTTGTTAATTCTGTGTTCACAAATCCGGGAGCTAAAGCATTAACAAGAATATTATATTTAGCCACTTCTACGGCTACGGTACGCGTTAGACTATTGATAGCAGATTTACTCGCCGCATAAGCACTGCGTTTTGCTTTAGATACATTTCCCCATATTGAACTAATATTAACTATACGGCCAAACCTACGCTTAATCATCGAAGGCATTAGATCACGAATCAAACGTAAAGGTGAAATGAAATTTACTTTGAATGTATCTTCAATGTCAGAATCAGTTATTTCCGTAATGCCCGCAAGGGGATTAATTCCTGCATTGTTAATAAGTATATCAATTGGGTTAGTTAGTTTCCGGATATATTTATCAACAGATGCATCCGATAACAAATTCAATTCATGACGAGCAGGTGTTAATGTTTTTATGCCTGACTCTCTTAATTTGTTCGCAATAGCAAAGCCGATTCCACGCGAAGCGCCTGTGACAAGAGCAGTGCGGGTCATCATTCGAACATCCCTCCGGCCTCTTTTATTAGTTTATCATAGCGGGATCCAAGCATCTTTATACGGTGTTTATCTTCATCAAAAATCATACCATAGAAATCACGCTTGTTCTTTAACCACATCAATTCGAACCCAACGGCTTTCAGAATCCCTTTCTCAGCATTATTATCCAACGATTCCGGGCATTTGAAAATTATTTTCCTTGTTTCATATCTATCCAATAAACCCTCTGGTAAATCTCTAAAGAAGGGTAATGCTTCTTTACCAACACCTCCACCTATAACACACTCCAGAGATTTTTCTTTTGCTTTGCTAAAAAGTATTTTAGCCATGTCAAAAATTTGAGGTGTATTTATATCTTCACGACTAAGCCCCATTGAGCCTGTCATATCCACTCTTCCCATAACAATGCCACTCAGTTCATTAATATTCTCTATAGAGAGGATACGATCAATATTGTTATAGGCATCTACGGTCTCAATATTTATTAAAAATGAAATATGGTTTCTCTCTTCTTCCGGAAAGGCCAGTTTTGTGGCTGCTAAGTATTTCTTCAGTGCATAAGGAGATTCAACCATGGGTGCTATGATGCGGGAAACACCAATAACACGTGCATCGTAGAGATCTTTCAAAGCTTCGCATCCACCAATTTTTACAGCTAAGTTAAGTCCTGCCGAAGATACTACCTCCTTGAGTCTGAGAGCCTCTTCCAAGCGCGTACCTTCTGCTTCGAATTCTGCCTTAACTCCTATTACATGATGACTTTCTTTCAGGTCCTTCAAAACAGTTATCATCTTTTTTTCAAGGTTAGTCATATTATCTCCTTTAGAAACAGATTAATAAAATTTGTAAAGAATTTTGATTAATTTTCTATATCCCATTCGGGTATCAGCATATTTTGTCTAAATTCCTCTCTATCCAAGAAAGGAAACATGTCCTCAAGTGGTTTTGACACTATTGTGCCGTCCGGTTTACGCTCAGATGAAAGTTTGGGACTGAATTGGTAATCTGGAATAAGTAACACATCACAAACGAAAGGGCCCGAAGAGTTAAGAATGTTTTGTATTTTATCTTTCATATTAGTATGTTTATCAATCCTATCTGCAGGTAGACAATATGCAGTAGCTATGTTTGTAATTTCCGGAAAACTAATTCCACAACTATTATCACACCCCACATATCTGCTATGGAAGAATGCATCTTGTGTTTGTTTAATAGAAATGTAGCCTCTATTATTTAAAACAAAAAGTTTTATAGGTAACTTGTGATGGGCAACTGTCTGCAATTCTTGAATATTCATCTGCAAACTGCCGTCCCCTGCGAGGCATACAACACTTTTTCCTCCGCTTGCAATACATGCCCCTATTGCAGCAGGCAAATCATAGCCCATTGAAGCACATCCCGAATTCCAGAACATTCTTTGCCCGAACCTCACTTTTCCGGCCTGAAATAATGTTACGCAGGCTGTCCCATTACCTGCAACCACGATAGCGTCTTTGCCCAAGCACTCACTCAATACTTGAACAAAATAATATGGATTTACAAATTTATCAGAATTTCTATATTGTGGGAGAACAACGGGATAACGTGCCTTACGCTCAAGACACCATTGTCTCCAATTGTCCCATCTCGGAAGTTTTTCCTTTTCAATATGCGCCTTTAAATTATTAAGAATGTCTCTTGCATTGGCATGAATTGCAATATCGGGTTTCACTGTTGGTTTCTTTAATTCGGCATCATCTATATCAACAAGAATTTTCTTGGCAACTCTCGAAAATGCCTTCCAGTTATAGCTAATCTGCCTTATATTATTTCTTGAGCCGACAGAGAGCAATAAATCTGAATTTTGAACAGCAAAATTTCCCGCACGATCACCTATTGTACCGATTCGACCTATAAAGAGAGGGTGTTCTGTTTCAATAAGATCAAAACCATTAAAAGAAGAAACAACTGGTATGCCAATTCTTTCTACTATATCTAAAAATAAATTCTGTGCTTTTGCTACGCGTATGCCATGACCTGCCAGAAAAATGGGTCTCTTAGAAATTCTTAACAATTCTATAGTCTGAGATATCTTTAAGGAAATTTCCTGCTCATTAAAGTTAATTTTGTCTTCTTTTGCATCATATTGATTTAAAGTATTTTCATCGATTAAGGCGCCCTGTACATCAAGCGGAATATCAAGCCATACAGGGCCGGGTCGTCCATTTTCTGCCAGATAAATAGCCTTTTCCAAAATCATTTTTATTTCAATTGGATTTTTGACCATTACAGCAAATTTGGTGACTGGTTTGATAATATCGACAATATTAATTTCTTGATCCCCAAGTTGGCGTAAACCAATTTCACGACAGGATTCGACAGTAGTTTCGAATTTAACTTGACCTGATATATAAAGCACGGGCACGGAATCCAGCCATTGCCCGATAACCCCGGTTAAAGTATTTGTACCACCAGGGCCGCTTGTAACGACAACTACCGCAAGTTTACCTGAAGCACGAGCATATCCCTCTGCTGCGATGGCACATGCCTGCTCGTGATGATTACAGATATATTTTAGTTTTTTATTTCTCCCGATTGAATCGTTTAAATGCATTGCGCCACCGCCGGTAACCATGAAGACATGTTTAATGCCATGCTCAACTAATTTCTGTGCTATGTAATCAGAAACCTTTATCATCTTCCACTTACCACACGTTATTTATCAATGAGAAATAGCTCATGGTTGATAGCCCATTTGTTTTCTCTATACCACTCAAAAAGATCTGCAATTGCCTTATCGATAGGTGTGAATCGTAATTCATTGATTTCATGTTTCAATCTGCTATTGTCTCCGCTATATTCTAAACCAATGCCGTCTTCTGCAGTAATAATAGATAAATCCTTTCCTAAGATCATTCTAACCTTTTCTGCTAAGGTATAAAGTTCGATCGATTGATCGGGAGTGATGTTGTATTCCTTATATGTTGCAGTGTTTTGAATAAAATAATCCAAAATTGGCATTAAATCATTAACATATATATAATCAAATTTTCTGTTTTGTTTAATCGTCAAGGGCAAATCAAAAAGGGCTTTACAAATCATGTTTGATATGAACCGGATTGCATAATCTTCATATTTTCCAAAGATGCCAAAAATTCTCAAATCAATAATTTTGTCGACTCGCTGGATATATTTTCCACACACATATTTACATAAACCATGTTCATCGACTGGCACATGGGTATCAAAATATTCTTCTTTCATTTTGGGGTAGTAATGACGCATATCATAGAGTGCACCCGAGCCAATAACAAGCATTTTTTGAAAATATTCAGAATTTCTTACTATATTAAAAAATATTCTCGTGTTCTCGTAAAAAACCTTCTCCGGCTCTTTTGCATTTCGATGCCCGGGTCTTGCTGCTGCATGTATTACGACATCGATTTTCTGTTGTATGAAAAAATCTCTTACCAGATCTTCATCCAACAATTCCAATTCTCTGTGTGTAGGAGCAATAATATTATATTTTTGAACAAGAAATGATTCCAGAATATTCCTGCCTATGAATCCGCCGCCGCCTGTTAGTAATATGTTCAACATTACTAAATCTCCAATTGCATCCCGTCAATAGTAGAAACTACTCTCCCAAATGTTTTCCGAGCCGCTCTCTCGGCATCATTTCTGCTTTTCAGGGTTTCATAAATATAAGCATCGAAATGTACTAAGGCCAATTGTTTCACTTTTGCTTTTTGGGCAATCAGTGCGGCGGCCTCTGGGTTCAGATGGGGCCACTTAGGGTTATTTTGACCACTTTTGTACGCACATTCAGCAATGAGAAGGTCTGCATTCCGCGACAATTCTACTGCGGCTTTACAATATCCCGTATCCGGACAGTAGCTGATTATTTTCCCATCTAATTCTATTCTGTATCCCAACGTCAATGAGGAGTGGAGCAAGGGTTTGACCTCAACGGGAAAAGGCAGTCTCTTGATAGCCTTGGGCAATTCATGAAGTTCGACGCCAAATGAAAGATGAGAAATCGGCATAGTAAAAGGAACATTTATAAATTTCTGCAGGATCTTCTTCGCTCCGGTAGGGCCGAAAATGTACAGTCTGTGAAAACATCTTATTTTATTCAAGATGTGCAAGCCGAAGATATGGTCTAAATGAAAGTGGCTTAAAAAAAGATATGAGGGTTTTTTCTTTTTACAGAACTGATCCATTTTTTGTATTCCACTTCCAGCGTCAAGGATAATATAATAATCCCTGGTCTTTACAAGAGTACATATCGTGTTGCCTGTTTCTGTGTCATACCATCCATTTGTTCCCAAAAAAATAATTTCCATTACTTTCTTTCAGAGAATTGCCTGATTGATTGAATAACGTAATTATACTGCTGTTTAGTAAGTCCCGGATAAACACCAACCCAGAACGAATTCCGCATGATCCTGTCTGTGTTGGTTAGTTTTTCAATGACCCTGAAACCTTTTTTTGATCTCCTCATCGCATCGAAGCAGGGGTGTCGCAAAAGATTTCCTGCAAAGAGCATCCTTGTCTGAATTCCGTTTGATTCAAGAAATCTTACGACTTCATCTCTGGTAAAACCAGCCTTGTCTCTGACGGTGAGTAAAAATCCAAACCAACTTGGATTGGAATTTGAAGTGGCCTCAGGCAAAATGAATTTGTCATCCAAGTCTCTTAATCCATCTCTGAGAATTTTCCAGTTCTGTTGTCGAGCTTTTATAAAACGTTGTAGCTTCTCTAACTGGGCACATCCGATAGCGGCCTGCATGTCTGTTACCTTCAAGCTATACCCAAAATGAGAATAAATATATTTATGGTCATAACCACATGGAAGCTCTCCTAATCGCCATCTGAAACGTTTCTTACAGGTATTATCATGGCCGGCCAAGCACCAGCAGTCTCTTCCCCAATCCCTCAAGGATTCTATTATACTTTTGAGGTCTGTGTCGTCAGTACAGACAGCACCACCTTCACCCATAGTGATATGATGTGGAGGATAAAAACTGGATGTGCTAATATGACCGATTGTTCCCGTATATTTCCAATTTCCATTATATCGATATTTTGATCCGAGAGAGTCACAATTGTCTTCTATAAGCCATAGATCATATCTATCGCAAAAATCCCTAACAGTCTGAAGGTCAAAAGGATTTCCAAGGGTGTGTGCGAGCATGATAGCCTTAGTTTTTTTCGACAAGGCCTTTTTAAGGTAAAGGCAATTAATATTGTAAGTAGGCAGAGTAATGTCCACAAAAACTGGAACAGCACCAAATTGTATCATTGGAGCGACAGTAGTTGGGAAAGCTGCAGCTACTGTTATTATCTCATCGCCTTTCTTGATTTTCTTCCCCCCAAGTTTAGGCGATGTCAGTGCCATGAATGCTAATAAATTGGCTGAGGAACCGGAGTTTGTCAGGGAACAGTGCTTTACTCCAAGAAATGCTGCAAATTCCTTTTCAAATTTATGAGAAAATCTTCCAGATGTCAACCAGAAATCTAATGAGGAATTAATAAGGGCTGTTATCTCTTTTTCATCAAAAACCCTGCCAGCATAAGGGATATGGTCTCCGGGAGTAAATGCCTTCTGATCCTTTCTGTAATAATCCCTATAGTACCTTACTGCAGCTTGGATTACTTTTTTTCTTAAGGATTTCTCCTGCCCTATGAGCGTGTTCATTTTATTAACCAGCGTAAAACAAAAAATAACCGTAAAAAATTGTTATTGCGACCGCAGCGGAGCAATCTCGCAGATTTCCACATGCCTTCTGGGGATCGCCATAATGAGTGCTGAATCCATTTCAAGAAGTTTATTCTTGAATCTGCCCTACTGGCTGCTGTACTTTTCAATTTGTTTGAGGCAAACTTTCCTGAGATTACCTTTTTCCTTGTAAGCTCGTGTCCACTCAATAACTGCATCTGTTGCCTTTTCCAGGTTCCATTTTGGATGCCAGCCGAGTTCTTCTTTAGCTTTTGAACAGTCGAGTTTTAAATAATGCGCTTCATGTGGATGTTCACCTTTATCTATTTTATAGGAAGCGTTTCCCCCCCATTTTTCACATATTTTCTTGACTATCCATTCTACGTGTTTCACATCTCTGTCATCAGGGCCGAAATTCCACGCACCGGAGTATCCAGGACCATTTTCATAAAGTTTCTGTGCCAGTATAAGATATCCGCTCAGGGGCTCCAGTACATGCTGCCATGGTCTGACAGCAGCCGGATTTCTAATAATTATTTTGTCCCCTCCTAAAAGGGCTCTGACACAATCCGGGATCAATCTGTCGGCAGCCCAGTCGCCTCCGCCTATGACATTACCGGCTCTTGCTGATGCCACTCCCACGGTATGTTTGTCATACTTCTTCAGGTTAAAAAAAGAATTCTTGTATGAGGCAGTTATCAGTTCCGAGCAGGCTTTACTGGTTGAATAGGGGTCATAGCCTCCAAGGGATTCATTTTCCCTGTAAGCCCAGTACCATTCCCTATTTTCATAACACTTATCTGTCGTCACATTGACAACTGCCTTGACACTGCTGCAGTTCTTTGTAACTTCCAATAAATTTACCGTTCCCATTACGT
>MHEF01000020.1:1169-14939 GCA_001805125.1 Nitrospirae bacterium RBG_13_39_12 | reverse complement strand
GAGGTCCCTTATATCACAAATAACAGAATTTATAAGAGTATCAACGGCACAAAGCTCAAACAGACTGGGATTCGTGGGCGGGGTTAAGGCATAGCCTGTAACTTTTGACCCCAATGCATGTAACCATAAGCACAGCCAAGAACCTTTGAAGCCTGTATGTCCCGTGACAAAAACTTTTTTATCCTTCCAGAAATTCTTATCTATCAAGATAACTCCTTAATAGATGGGTCACTTCCAAATTTTCCAAGGAGCCTTCCCAGATTGCCACAAAGATTCAAGGTGATTCTTGTCCCGTAACGTATCCATGGGATGCCAGAAACCAAGATGTTTATAGGCTACAAGTTCTCTATCTCTCGAAAGATTTTCCAATGGTTCTCTCTCAAAGAAAGTATCATCATCGCTAATGTAATCAAATACCTTAGATTCCAGTATAAAAAAACCAGCATTTACCCATGATAAATCTCCCCGGGGCTTTTCTTTAAAGACATCGACGATGTTGTCGTCGCTCAGACTCAAGGCACCGAATCTGCCAACGGGTTGAGCAGCTGTTATCGTGGCTATTCTGCCGTGGGATTTATGAAATTTCAATAAATCCTTTATGTCGACATCGGCTACCCCATCTCCATAAGTCATCATAAAGGGCTCGTCTCCAATATATGGTCTCACTTTTTTTATTCGACCACCTGTTTTAGTTTCAAGTCCTGTATTTACTAACGTTACTTTCCAGGGTTCAACAGACTGGTTATGTATTATCTGCTGGTTGCCGTTTGAAAAATCAAACGTCATATCAGATTCATGGAGAAAATAATGGGCAAAATATTCTTTTATGTAATATCCTTTGTATCCCAGGCAGATGATAAAATCATTAAATGCATAATGAGAATATATCTTCATGATATGCCAGAGAATTGGTCTTTCGCCGATTTCTATCATGGGTTTGGGCTTAAGATGTGACTCTTCACTGAGACGTGTTCCAAACCCCCCGGCGAGAATAACGACTTTCATAAGATATTTTCCACCATTATATTTTGACAATAAAACAATTGTTAGCATATTATAAGGTAATTTGGCACTAAAGCAAAAGAGGAAGACGGTCTGGAAGCCACAATGATGCCTGAAGCCGTTTCTGCGGCATTGGAAATCGGCAGCATGATAAATCTGATAGAGGAATAAATGGGGAAGAAAGAGTTTTTTGCAGAAATGGGACTTGAACTTTTATAGATAAAGAGGTTTGATCTTGGCTTTTTGCAGTTTTCATCTTAAAGAAATGCGGATGAGCAGCGAGAGCAAATATAATATATCCATATCTTTATTGCTTTTACTGCTTACCGTCCTTACCAGAGTTCCTTTTATGAGCAAGTTCTTATATCACTGGGACTCTGTCCAATTTGCCTTAGCTTTGAAGAAGTATGATGTTACCGTTCATCAGCCGCATCCTCCCGGCTTTTTCCTGTACGTGATGTTCGGTAGGCTGATTAATCTTTTTATAAAAGATCCAAATACTACCTTTATATTTATCAACATTCTCTTCAGCGGCCTCGCAGTAGTAACTATATATTTTTTAGGCAAAGAGATTTTTGATAAAAAAATCGGGTTACTTTCTGCCGCTATCGCGCTTACAAGTCCAAACATGTGGTTCCACGGAGAAGTGGCTTATACGTATATTGCGGATGCATTCTTTAGCGCTATTATAGCTCTTTTGGGCTGGCGGATATTAAGGGGCGAGCATAGATACATCTGGCTTTCTGTGGTCGCTCTTGGCATAGCTGGGGGGATAAGGCAGTATACTGCCATTTTCCTCTTCCCTTTATGGCTGTATTCCGTTAAAGGAGTGCCTGTCAGAAAGGTTATCTTTTCTTTTGGACTTTTTTTTATGGTCTGTATTCTCTGGTTTGTCCCAATGATCTGGATGACAGGTGGCTGGCATGCTTACCAGGAGGCATACAGGGAGCTTCTGTTATTTACAGTCGGACATGCTTCAGTGCTTGATAAAGCAACCTTATTTAGGATATTCTCATCAGCCGTTCCCAGATTTACAATATATGGTGTTGGAGCAGGAGTTTTTATTTTGGGTCTTACAGCATATTCCTTAATAAGGCACAAGAAATTTCATTTGCTTGACAGGAATAAGGTCATTTTTTTCTTGGCGTGGATGATGCCCTCAGTCTTGTTTTTTATCTATATTGGTCTTCACCCCTCAATACCCGGGTATGTGCTTATCTTTTTGCCGGCGCTCTTTATTCTCACGGCTGTATCGATAGACTATATGAATAGCAATCTTAGGGTTAGCGGATTCATAAAAAGGGATTTTTTAAAGTCAATTGCAGCGACAATAATTATAATTAATATCTGTCTCTTCTTATTTCCTAACTTCCCGGTATCCTATCGAGAAGTTGCAAGTCATGACCAAAAAGTCTCTGCCATGCTTGAAGGCATCAAGACATTCAATCCAAAAAATACTGCAATATTTGTTGAACCATACATATTTTATGGATTTCGCCATATCATTTATTACCTCCCTGAATATAAAGTTTATCTGGTTGACCTGGCAGTGGCCCCGACGACAGACGAGAGAAGGAAAATGTTTTGGGGTACTAATAGAGAAACATTTCGCTCGCAAGACATAGTCCTGCCGGAGTATGTTACTGAATTTGCCAGTCCGCTAATCTCCCCAGATATTCCAAAGATTTATGTAAAGGGCATCATTCTTAGACATCTCCCCTACACAAATCTTTATATAGCCTCAGGCGATATTAGTCTTATAAACAGCATATATCCCGAACTAAAAGTGATGAAATACACTCGAACGGGAGTGGAAATAATAGGAAAGTGAAAGAAGTTAACTCTATTTTGAGGCATTCTCGTTAATGTAATTTCAAAGAATAACATTTGAAAGTAGTGTAGGTATAGAAAAAATATATTGAAGAAAAGCAATCTTTATAATTTTTTTATCCCATCTATTGCAGATATCTTTTTTATAATCGTCTTTCTTAGCCTTTCATTATTCGGGTCAAAGCGTCTTCTGTTTGACTGCGATACAGGCTACCATATCCGTATAGGCGATTTTATTGTGAATACACTGACCATCCCCAGACATGATATTTTTTCTTTTACATCTCCTCCTCTGCCATGGATGGCTTATGAATGGATGTCTGGAGTAATTATGTCTTTGATTCACACGCGTATGGGTCTTACAGGAATTGTGCTGTTTTTTGCTTTTGTAATTGCTCTGACATTTAGCCTTTTTTTTAGAATTATGAAATCTTATAAAGCGGATATGCTCATATCGGTCTTTCTTGTATCACTTGTAATCGGGACTGCCAGTATACACTGGCTTGCGAGGCCCCATATCTTTTCTTTATTCTTAATGGTAATCTGGTACTATATACTCGATTTATATCAGTACAGAGGAAAAAATTATCTATATTTCCTTCCACTCCTCATACTTATCTGGGTTAACCTCCATCAAGGATTTATTATAGCTTTCATACTCAACGGAATTTATTTATTGGGGAATTTCGTGAAATTTCTTTTCACAAAGAAGAACGACAAAGTCTTATGGATAAACAAAGCAAAATCTCTTAGTTTTATTACGATAATCTGTTTACTGATATCCCTTGTCAATCCTTATGGCTACCGGCTTTTGATCCTTCCTTTCACACTAATGTCTAGTAAATTTGTCACTTACAACATTTCTGAATTCCTGTCTCCCAACTTCCATGAATCCATGCCTTTCACATATTTGTTGTTCTTCATGATAATCATCTTTTCGCTTTCAAAAGTTGGCCTGGATATCATCGAATTGGTCCTCATAGTTTCGTTCACTTACATGGCACTGCATTCGGCTAGATTTATTCCTCTCTTTGCTATTATATCTGCGCCCATTATATTGAAGTATGCGGATAAGATGATGAGAGAAAGTCGTGGGAAAATTATTGACTTCGTAAGAATTAGATCAAAGAATATTGAGACTATAGATTCATCCTCCAGGGGCCATATCTGGCCAGTTTTAACTCTTATAATAATATTAAGCATTTCTTTTAATGGAAAAATATCGTATTCCTTCGACAGTAAAATCAAACCTGTGGAAGCGTCGAAATTCCTAAACAGCGAAAAACTTGCCGGGAATACCTTTAATGACGCCGAGTTCGGAGATTATATCATCTATTCAATGTGGCCCAAATACAAAGTTTTTATTTGTGCAGAGATCTATAGTGAAGACAGGCTGAAAGAATATTACAGGGTCAAGAGAATTGAACCCGAGTGGAATGCCGTTTTGGATAAATATAACATAAACTGGATCATAGATAAAAAAGACTCTGCACTTTCTACTCTTCTTTTGGAAAGAAAAGATTGGAAAATAATATATGTTGATAAAGTAGCTGCAATCTTTGTGAGAAATATGCCGGAGAATCGATATTTTATAGAAAAATATTCAAGTGCACCGGGGGGTGAAGATTAAGGATGACAGGAATCTTTTCGCCCAGCGTAGATAAACCCACTGTCTCTGTGTGAAACCCGTGATCACGAGAGTACAGAATAGGCGATAAGGGCTCAGGTGAAATAATGCCGCCTTTTTCGTACTTCAATATTTATTATATACAGAGATTTTTCTGGCATTACATTAAAGTTCCTTTTGAACAATTGCAAATGGACATAATTATAAAGAACAATATCCAAGACGATGTTAAGAGGACGGCGAGCCTTCTGTTCCAAGTATCAGATTGCCTTAGGTCAAACTTAAATCTGGTCATATTTATTAGCATAATTTAATAATCCAACCTGGAACCATTCGTGTCAAAGATTTTATTTTTTATGATGCCCAATTTATGAAGTCTGTACTGGAAAGATGTTCTCAAAACCCCTAAGCCATAAATAATGCTTCTCTTAAAATTCAGAGAGGATGCGTCTTCAAAATATTTTGCCGGGCAGGATATTTCTCCTATTGAAAAGTTAAAAAAAGAAATCTGTGAAAGCATTTGATTGTCAAAAATAAAGTCATCTGAGTTTTCATTGAGCGGCAGTGTTTCTAAAACATGGCGGGAGAAAGCCCGATACCCTGTATGATATTCTGAAAGCTTTCTACGCAGCAGCATGTTCTGGATAACAGTAAGTACTCTGTTTGCTATGTATTTGTAGAAAGGCATGCCTCCTTTCAATGCTCCTTCAGACAATATACGTGACCCCAACACAACATCATATTGCCCTATAGCAATCAACGAGGCCATTGCAACAATTAGTTTCGGAGTATACTGGTAGTCAGGATGAATCATGACAACAACGTCCGCCCCAAGCCTCAGGGCTTCTGTATAACAGGTTTTCTGGTTTGCACCATAACCTCTATTCTCACGATGCACGAATGCTTTTATGTTCAGTTGCCGGGCTATCTTAACAGTCCTGTCTGTACTATTGTCATCGACCAAAATAATATCATCCACGTATTCATTTGGTATCTCTTCTAAGGTCTTCCTTAATGTCTTCTCAGCATTGTACGCAGGCATGACAACAACAATTTTTTTCCCGTGGATCATGTTAATCGTCATCCCTTTTTGTTGCATATACCTCAATTGTACCACCATGTCTCATAACAGCCTCTATAACTGCAAGGATCAAAGATAAAGGGATGAAAAAGGGAGTCAATATTGCTGTTAAAGAAAGATGCATAATAAATTTAGAGCGACGGGTCCTTGAAAGTAAAGATTTTCTTATTGATTTTGTTTTCAAAAGGTTATAGAGCAGATTATGTTCAATACGGCTTATATTCAGGAAGCTCTGGAGATAACCGAATGGATTGAATTCAAAAGAAAAGTGTCTAATTTTATTAATCTTAAAGGAAAACCTTCCCAATAATAAACGTAAATTTCTAACATTGAAATGATAGAGGTGATAGGGAATATCAAGGTGGAACCAAAATCGACCTGATATTTTTGCCTGTAAGCTCTCAGTATTAGGGACGGCGATTACCAGCTTACCCCCCTTTTTCAATATTCTATTGCACTCATTTATAGTAAGAATCGGGTCAGAAAGATGTTCTAAGACGTGCCAGATGGTAATAACATCGAAGGATTGAACGCCAAAATGTGCATCAGATAAGTTACCGGATTTAACATCCAACCCTATAACATTTCTCGCATGGTGAGCAGTATTGTCATTTAATTCCAGCCCGAAGGTTTTCCACCCCTCTTCCCTCATCAGGGAGAGAAATAGGCCTCTGGCACAACCTATGTCTAAAATACGTCCTTTATAAAATAAGTTTTTTATTCGTCTGCAACGTAATTTTCTAAAGAACTCTACGATTTTTTCCGCAGGAAGGACAAACCTTGAGTGATGTTTGCGGTAATTGTTAGTTGAATAGAGGCTGTCAAGATGCTCCTGGTCAGGGAATGGTTGAGTTATCCAGAGTCTGCATCCCGGGCAGATAATAATCTCATACGATCGGTTGTCTTTTTCGAAGCGGTTGAATTTTTTTTGATATCCAACAGCAGAATTACATAATACACATGACTGATCAGCGGAATAACTTTTATTCTGGATCATTGCTGTCCCAATGTTAATCGAATAAAATCACCTGTCTGCGAAAATCTTCTTTATCGTCATTATAGCCAGTTGAAGAAAGTGCTTGCAATATGGTCGTATGATTTTTCTGAAATTTTAATTTTCAAATCGACAAATGCTAAAATGTTTTGTAAACTAAGCTTATCGCTATATTACACGGTTTTCCCAGTTTAACATTGAGACGGTAGTATTACTTTCATATAAAGCTATTTTAATTTAGATTATTTAAAAAAGTATACGTGATTAAATCAGTTCACGGCATGTCCATCTATTATATACTTTTACTTTTCGCTCATATTGGCTTGATCTGGTCATTGCCATATGTTCCCACTCAGGATGGTCCAAGTCACATTTACAATCTTGTGATTCTTCATGATCTGCTCAATGGAGGAAAAGAGTGGGGAGAATTCTTCGTTTATCAGTTAAGCGCTATACCCAACCTTGGCTTTACCTTTTTGGCATATCCATTGTTGCATTTTTTCTCCCCATTGACTGTGGAAAGAATATTTATTTCTTTATACATCATCTTTATTGGAGTCAGTGTTCCTTTCTTTCTGAAAACTTTCAACAAACAACCTCTCCCAGTCTCATATTTTATCTTCCCCGTTATTTTCAATTATACCTTCTTTATGGGATTTTATAGTTACATAGCTGCAGTTCCTTTTTTTCTTCTATCCTTTTCGTTAGCCTGGCGAATTCGCAATAGTTCAACAGCTTGCAGATTTCTTTGTTTAAATGCTTTTGGAATTATTATCTTTTATGTGCATTTAATACCTTTTATTTTTTTCTTACTGTCTCTGGCCTCAATTACTGCAGTTGAATCACCGGATTACAAGAAAAGCATCAAGAATCTCCTAAAACTCCTCCTAATCATAAGTCCTTCTATCCTTAATTTGTTGTACTATTTAGAATTTAGCACAAGCAGTTCTGTATCAGATTTTTCTTATCTGCTTTCCTTGTCTCGATATATTCGGTTATTTATAGAACTGTTGTATTTTTCGACAGTCAATTTTCTGCCGTGGCAGATATTGCCCGCTTCCATTCTCATGTTGCTTATTGTTGTTGCTGCCTATCATTCAATAAAAGACCTTGTAAAAAGAAGATTTCAAACACAGAATATCACCGCTGCAGAAAAAACTCTTATCTACCTCTCAGTTTTATTAATTTTAATCTACTTTTTTGTACCGTTTACTGTCGGAAATGGTCGTTACTTCAATGAGCGTTTCCCATGGGTGATTCTTCTGATAATCTTACCACTTCTGAGAATTCCAGAAACACCTTTCATCAGAAGATTTGGATCGGTCCTTATCGGAGGCATTGTAGGTATTTTTTTTATATTTAATGCCATTATACTGAATCAACAGAGCTCTAAGGTTCAGAAGTTTTTGAGTGGATTGGACATTGATATGCCCACAGGCGCTCGTATAATGATGTATAAACCCAGGCCTCCAGAATGGGCAACTGTCGACATATTATTACATGCCACATCATATTATGGAATTCTCAAAGGATGTGTTGATATCGGAAATTATGAGGCCGATACTGATCTATTCCCTATTCGCTTTAATAAAACTGGGTCTACCGCACGGCAGAAATACCAGACCATTTACAAAGCAAAAAATATTAACTGGGAGAACTATCCTGAAATTCAATATCTGCTTGCCTGGGAGATTGATAATAAGGAGAGAGAAGTATTGAATAAACATTTTCATATAATCTGGGAACAGGATGAGTTCAATATATGGCAGAGAAATGCATTATAAGATGAAATTAAGCATCATTATGCCCTGTTACAATGAAGTTAATACAATAGATGATATTGTTGATGCAGTTACAAATATGTCTTATCCTGACAAGGAGATAATTATAATTGACGATTTCTCTACAGATGGAACAAGAAACAAAATAAGAGATAGGATTGAATCGAGGGTCGATAAAGTAATTTATCATGATTATAACCAGGGGAAAGGGGCTGCTTTGAGATCGGGCATAAAGACGGCGACTGGTGACATCATAATCATCCAGGATGCAGACGTGGAATATGACCCTAATGAGATTCCAATGGTTATACAACCGATACTGGATGGAAAAGCAGATGTTGTTTTTGGATCAAGGTTTATGGGTGGGCGGCCACATCGTGTAGTATATTTCTGGCACATGGTTGGAAATAAAATTCTGACAACAATATCAAACATGTTTACCAACATAAATTTAACTGACATGGAAACGTGTTATAAGGCTTTTAGGGGAGAGATTTTGCAGTCAATCGAAATAGAAGAAGACAGATTTGGATTCGAACCTGAAATCATAGTGAAGGTGGCCAAAAAGAAAGTGAGAATTTATGAAGTGGGTATTTCTTATTATGGAAGAACTTATGAAGAAGGCAAAAAAATTGGTTGGAAAGATGGTGTAAGAGCAATTTATTGCATTTTAAAATATAGTTTGTTTTCAAAATAACAAAAGTTTTAGTGCTAAGCTTAACTAGTGTGATGTCCCATAAATACTTTTATCCTATGTGTCATTCCTGCGGGGGCAGGAAGCCAGAACCAAAGCCCCTGGATTCCCGTTTACACGGGAATGACGAAAAAAATAATGTATAGATCCGTTAGGGACAGCACTCTAGAAGGACAATATGGAGTACGGTGGTTATTTTATCCCTTTTCATATCATACCAGTCTCTTAATTATAAATGAATCACAAACTCTTGGTATTTAAAAAACATAATATAGTCAGTTTATTCATCCTTGCTCTAACATCATTCTATTGCATTTTGCCTCTTGTCATTCATACAGGTCTTCCATATTCTCATGACATTGTTTTTCATATTTTCCAGGCTGAACAGTTTAACCAAGCTTTACATAATGGTTTTCTTTATCCACAATGGATTCTTGATTCCAACAATGGGTACGGCAGTCCAAGCTTTGTTTTCTATTCACCCTTAAGTTACTATGTAGTATCTATCATAAAAATGTTAACACCTTCGATAACTATTGCTATGATAATAGCCATCTGGTTTAGTTTTTTCTTCTCTGGAATTACTATGTTCATAGCAATAGATAATATTTTCGGCGGGGCAAGAAGTCTTTTACCAGCAATTCTTTATCAGATTTTCCCTTTCCATTTGTGGGATTTATACTTACGTGGCACTTTTGCGGAAATCTTTGCATTTGGGTGGTTTCCTCTTATTATATTCTTTGTATTCAAAGTGACTTCATCCAAAAACAATAATGCAATAATTGGGTTGAGCTTTTCTTACGCTGGATTAGTTTTAACTCATTTAGTATCCAGCTTTATCTTTAGTTTTGTATTGGGTTTCTATTTAATTTATAATTATTTCTCATCTTCAGATAAGAAAAGCATTCTACGTTCATTATTTTCACTTATAATTGGTCTCGGTATGTCAGCATTATATTTTATCCCTGTGATCTTTGAACGAAAATATGTACAAATAGAAAGGATAATAAATTGTCCCATAGGTAACTATAAAAAGAATTTCTTATTTATTTGGGATAAGACTCAAATTGTTCTTCAGAGTTTTTATATTCCTATGCATATAGGAGTTGTTTTAGAGGTCATGGTTTTTCTGTCTGTAGTATTATTGATACGAAAAAATAAGCAGTTATTATTGAATAGACCAATGCTGCACTTCTTCACCTTTTTATTCCTTTTTGCTTTACTGGTCACCACTCCATTATCCAGACCGATATGGGATCTTATACCCGGCTTCCCTTTTCTTCAGTTTCCGTGGCGGTGGGTTTCGATTATGGAATTGTCTTTATGTCTCTTAATTGGTGCCATACTCTCTGTTAAGGACTTCCCATCCATCAGACCAACTTACCTGAAAAGAGTCTTTATCTATCTTTTACTAACGTCGTCGCTGATATCATTTATTACAATTTCCAAAAGCAAGATTATGCCTGAAGGATTCATAAATAAAGCATTGAATCCTGAAAATATTCGGAAAGTTGTGGATCCACCGCTTGAATATACCCCTGTATGGGCAAAAAATATTGACAAAATAATGTCAGAGGTGAACAATCAAAAAATCTCTGTTATCTCAGGTTTCGCGACGACACGTATAGCTGAATGGAAATCTGAGAAAAGGGTTATCATCATAAAAGCTCCTACAGCTGTTCTTCTCAGGATATCAACCTTTTACTATCCGGGATGGAGTGCTGAGATCAATGGTAAACGAGCAGAGATTAGCGTGGAAAAGGACAGTGGCGCAATGTTGATTGACATACCAGAGGGATCACATGTGCTCGAATTAAAGTTTATTGATACGCCACTTAGATATTACTCGAAGCTTATATCCTTAAGCTCTTGTTTTGTAATTTTTCTGCTTTCATTGTTTCCAATAAGACCAAAGATACATTCATTTTTTAAAAAAATAACTCATGAATAGCAGGAAATATACAATTTTAAGCATTTTAGTTTTATTTTTTCCTTTCCGCATTGATCATGCTAAGACAGCTCACATCGACAGTTTTTTTTCATGTTTCATAAGTGATACATTTACATATACAAGCTGGGCATGGCAGTTTACAGAAGCACTAAAGGAAGGAATAGTCTATCCACGATGGATCCCTCTCAATTTCTGGGGTTATGGAAGTCCTACTTTCATTCTTTATCCACCATTAGCCTTTTATCTTGTTACATTTTTTGACATTTTTACAGATTCAGTAATAGTAGCTATGAATATAACCAAATTTATAGCTTTATTTCTTTCGGCTGCAGGCATGTTTTTCTTTATCAAGGAATTTTATTCTGAAAAAATTGCTCTGTTGACAGCAACTTTTTTTATATTCTTCCCATTTAATGTTTTTGGGATATATCTCGGTGCCTCTTTTGTCTCCCAAATCTACCTTGTATGGTTTTCTCCTATTTTACTTTTCATTTATAAATATTTCACTTATAGAAAATATCAATATCTTTTGTATGCTGGGGCTTTTTATGGAGGGTTAATACTCACCCATCTGATCACTGCTTATATGTTTACATTTGTAATGGTCGCTTTTATCATCTAAATGTCACTTGCCAAGAGAAGACCAAAATATCTATTTGCAATGCCTATTGTTCTCATAACAGGTATTGCAATATCCTCTGCATATTTATTCCCTTTTATTTATGAGAAATATTTTATTAATTATCAAGCAGAATTAGAAATATTTCCTATTAATTACCTCTTTATTCTTCCTAAATATATAAACAATTTCCAGCCTGATTTTTTTTGGAGGGCTTTTTACAATGAGTATTTAGGCTTCGTCATTCTTTTTCTTGTAATAACGCTACTAATATTATTTTTCCAAATCCTAACATCAAATCAGTTCAAAATCAAAATAAGATATGAATATATTTAATAAATTTCTCATAGGGGTATCGCTTTATAGTCTGTTTTTGTTATTTGGACTTTCTATATTCATATTTGAGATAGTTCCATTTTTCAAGTATACTTTCCCGGTGGGGTAGTTCCTAAGGACTTTCAATTTTCATGGATGGACAGCATATATAGATAGTGTAAAAACGGAAATAAAGACAGAAAATGGCACAGGTGCAATGCTCATTGATATCTCTCCGGGCAGACACATACTTATGTTAGAGTTTGTAGACACCCCCATTGTGTATTACTCTAAACTTATTTCTTTGGCTTCCTACCTTGGCATAATCGTCTTAGTAATATCCACAAAAAAAACTAAGGGACACAAATGAGCGCTTGACGATAACGCCACCTAAGACGAAATACATTCATCAAAAAAAGATGAAGCCTAACAAAAATATAATATTGGCCATAATCATCTTATCATTTGTTCCAGTGGTTATAACTTTGCCTCTTTTCCTGACAGGCAAGCTTATTTTTTCGCAGGATATTCACTGGCATTTTGTATGGGCAGAGCAGTTTCAAAGCGCATTAATGGAAGGCGTTCTCTACCCGCGCTGGATGGACACTCCTTTCGGTTACGGAAGCCCGACCTTTATATTCTATGCCCCTCTCAGTTTCTACGTGATTAGTTTGATAAATATTCTCACAAATTCGACTATCCTATCTATAAATATTGCCATTTATATAACTTTTCTGCTCTCGGGTCTAAGTATGTATTTTTTCGCAAGAAATCTCAATGGTGAGAGGGCCGGCTTAATCTCCGGAGTTCTCTATCAGCTTATGCCTTATCACCTCTTTGACCTATTCGCTCGCGGGGTCCTACCTGAGCTATTTGCCTTCATCTGGTTTCCGTTAATTCTTCTTTTCATACGAGATATATTCACTGAAAGGAAGTTTTTCTCGATCGCATTTGTAAGCCTTGCCTATGCAGGCCTTATACTGACACATCTTGTATCAGCCTTTATGTTCACTTTTGTTGTGATCGGCTACGGACTTTATTCGTCTCTTTTTGAAAAGAAGAGAGGTTTGCTCAGAATGCTTTGCGCGGCTGTCTTGGGCCTCTGCCTATCATCTATTTATCTGACACCTGTGATCTTTGAAAGAAGTTTTTCCCATACGGAATTGATCAAAATTTTTGATTACAGGGACCTTTTTTTATTCTCGTATAAAAATCTTATGAACAGGGAGTTTTATCCGATCGTGCATGGAATAGCAGTGTCAGAGATCGCTTTTTTACTACTATCTATTCTGCTAGCGAGAAGGAAATTAATAAGAGCCAATAATACTTTTTTTATCGCCTTAGCGTCCATTAGCCTATTCCTCGCAACGCCTTTGTCTTTATTGGTATGGAGATATATACCTGAGTTTTCGAATCTCCAGTTTCCTTGGAGGTGGCTGACTTTCTCGGGACTTTCAGTCGCCGTAATCGCGGGAAACCTAATCGGCAATTTCACCGGGGAATTGCGAAAATCTCTCAGCCTTTTTTTCTCACCGCTCCTTATCATATCTCTTTTTATGATGCTTCATCTCTCCTTTTTTAAAGAAGGAGAAATTGATCAATGGCGGACGCACCCAGGTCTATTTTCACCCTTTGAGTATCGGCCAGTGTGGCTGACTGATCCAGGCAAAATTCTGCACCCCGTGGAAAAAGTCATAATTAGAAAGGGAAATGGCTCTGTTGATATCGTTGATTGGAAATCCAATCAGCGTGTATCGTCAACCAAGGGAAATACTCCCTTGACACTGAAGTTTTCTACATTTTATTACCCTGGCTGGAAGGCAAAAATAGATGGCAACCAGAATGATATCATTATTGAGAAAGATACTGGATCCAT
>MHEF01000020.1:0-1159 GCA_001805125.1 Nitrospirae bacterium RBG_13_39_12 | reverse complement strand
GTGCCTGAGGGGGATCATAAAGTAGAACTTACCTTTGAAGATACACCTGTAAGGTATTATGCAAAAGTAATCTCATTAATCTCACTTGTCATTGTGACTTTTATATATTTATTTAGAGTTCTAAGGCATCCGATTAAATCTCCTGACAGAATCCAGTGATAAGAAGTTGTCATTGCGAACGAAGTGAAGCAATCTTTTTACCCCCACTGAGATAGCCACGCACCCTTCGGATGTTCGCAATGACCAATAATGTAATGCTTTCACTATTTTATTGCTGGATTTCGTCTTAGTGAGTAGACAAAAGATATCTTTTTGTTTTATAAAAGGATATGCGCATAGGGGCCTATTTTGTTAATTCCTTTTTGGTCCATGCGTTACTTTTAATTTATCTTCTTTCTTTGCCTCTCCACAGACCTACCTTCGAATTCGGAGCGCACGGAACTTATTTTGTTTCTATAAAGAGTGGAGCAGAAATGCCTGCTAAAATATCGTCTCCAACTTACAATATCAAGAAGTCTAAACCGGAGATACACAGTACGTTAAAGTTTACAAAGAGCGCCTTAATAACAAAAGAAACTGATGTGAGTAAAGAGACGATAGATTTGCAGGCAAAAAAGGAAACAGTATCTGAAAAAGAAACAGAATTGAAAGAAAAAGAAGTGCGTGAAGAGAAACCAGTTCAGACAGCCGAGGTTAAGGAACCCGAAGAACTGCAGAAAGTAGCGGAGGCGCCAACAAAAGAAGCGCCAGCGCCTCCTTCACCAGAACCCTCGACGGTAGACATGAATGAAATCGTTAAAAAAGAAGATATCACCGTTGTACCTCCTCAGGAAAAACCCCTTGAGAAACCAGTACAAATTGCAAAATTAACACAGGAATCTGAAACTGGGAAAGAAGAGGTCATTCAGGAAACAGTAGTCCCAGCACCAGAGGTTACGGAAACTAAGGAACCTGCAAAGGATATCCCTGTAGATAAAAAGCCTAAAGCTGATGTTTCTTCTGCTAAGGAATCATCATTAACGGAAAAACAACTAACTCAGGAGAGAATTTCTTCACCTGAGGTTAATAAGGCCGCAGGGCTTCAAGAAATCGGACATGTTGCCAGGGAAAAGGGAAAGATTGAAGGAGAAAAGGAAACAGCACCGAGCGCTGGGACTGA
>MHEF01000019.1:35297-44607 GCA_001805125.1 Nitrospirae bacterium RBG_13_39_12 | reverse complement strand
CAGCTTCAGGGGTACTGGAGCAGCAAGGCAAAAGAAAAGGGCATTCTCACTGAAAAAGACCTTGAAAAATACCTGAAAAAGTGAAACTTGTATTTGATACGAATATATTCATTTCAGCATTTGCAATACCGCATAGTAAAGCTGAGAAGGCGATCCTGAGAATACTTGAAGGCGCTGACTCGTTGATCATTTCGAAGGAGATCATGAAAGAAGTCTTATTTGTTCTCTCCTCAAAGTTTCATCGTGACAGTGAGGCCATCAGTCATACAGCTCTTTACCTCTCAGACATTGCGCAAATTGTAAAACCAGTCAAAAGGATTCATATTCTTGAAGATGATCCTGATAACAGAATGCTTGAATGTGCGTTACACGGCAAGGCTGACGCAATAGTCACAGGAGATAAGGAAGTACTGAAACTGAAAGAATTTGAAGGCATAAGGATTATGAGTTTAAAAGAGTATCTGGAAGGTTAAATGGGATGATGACAAAAGCTGCGAGGGACGTAAAAAGGGAACGGGTACATTATCTCGAGGGTAGAAGTAGGAGATTGAGATAGTGGAGAGCCATTTTTCTGACTGAAATTTAAAAGGGCAAAAAGTTCTGCGGAAATTGAGTTAATATATTTCAGTTGTGAGGTTGAATATTGAAGAATTAGCTGGTTTTAAAAAAATTAAAGGAGGGAATAATGATACCTGATTTAAAATATGACGATAAAGGTTTAATCCCTACTATAATACAGGATTCTGAAAACGGTGATGTTTTGATGTTGGCCTATATGAACAAGGAATCCCTTAAAATGACAATTGATACAGGATTCACGCATTTCTGGTCACGATCGAGACAAAAATACTGGAAAAAGGGAGAGACATCTGGCCATGTTCAGGAAGTCAAGGAGATTCTGTATGACTGTGATGGAGACACGCTGCTTGTAAAGGTAATTCAGCATGGACCGGGTGCATGCCACACAGGAAACAGAACGTGCTTTTACAGAAACATTATTAAGACATGATTATAGGGCTTATTTGATGAACATATGTTGTTTTTGGTTAACCCGAAGAGTACAGTTAGATTTTAAAGCTGGTAGGCACATATGCATCTCTCCTCAGCGAGTCGCCGGGGCGACAAAATATCTTGAATGCAGAATTTGCGCATGCATGGTTATTTAAACGATAAGAATGAAAACGTGCATGTTATCTTAGTCATTAAACCGCTCACAACGGTACTGCTCAAGAGCTTTTGCTACACATATGCCTACCATTAATTGCATTATTTTGGTTAAGATAAATTTATTTTTGAAAGAGCAGGATTATTAAAAAAATAAGAGGAAAATAATATGGATAAATATAAATGTTCGGTTTGCGGGTATGTCTACGACCCGGAATTTGGAGATGCTGATTCTGGTATACCGCCGGGTACACCTTTTGAAAAACTACCGGATAATTGGGTCTGTCCTGTTTGCGGAGCTGCTAAAGATGCATTTGAGAAGTTGGGGTAAGGGTTTAAAATGTCATTCCAGCTTGTCTGGAATCTTTCTTCGAAGCAATGATGGAATAAAAAGAAAGAATATAAGAAGGATTCCGAACAAGTCGGAATGACAAGAGAAGGGGTTAAGAAGGATTTTGTCTCGGCGAGTCACCTAATGTGACCGCAAGGGTAAAGGGTTTATAAATAGCACCTCCCGTGATGAAATCTCTTTTATTCTCCCCTCCCTTGATGGGTGGGGTAGGGGAGGGTGATAAATATGAACGCAACTTTATTAAAGATTAAAAATTACTGCATGCTCGTCGCATTCAGGGAACTTTGGACATCGTAAACAGTCTCCCCATATCTTCTGAGGAAGGTTTGATTTATCTATATCTGCAAATCCCAACTTTTTAAAGAATTCCGGATGATATGTCAGGGCAAATATTTTCTTTATGCCTAATGTCTTTGCTTCTTTGATACACCTGATAACAAGGTTTTTACCTATGCCTGTTTTATGATAATTTTTGTCAACCGCGAGTGAACGTATTTCAGCGAGGTCTTCCCACATAATATGCAGTGCGCATACACCGCATATGTGTCCGCTGTCTTCGCATATAAAAAAGTCTCTCAGAGTTTCGTAGAGTTCACTGAGGGACCTGGGCAGCATCGCATCCTTTCTTGCGAAATCATTAATAAGTTTATGAACCTGTTTTAGATCAGATATCTTAGCCTTTCTTGTCTTCAATGAATCTTATCCCCTCGTTAATTGCTTTTTTATTGACTTCGATGTTTTTCTTTTTTCTTTCCGGTATTGAACTGTCAAGAGCCTCAAAAACAGATGTTTTCTTCAGCAGACCTGTTTTTGCTATAACTGCACCCAGGATTACCATGTTAGCAGATTTTGTGTTGCCAATTTTATTAGATATCTCTGTAGCTGGAACTCCCACAATTTCAATATTGTCCAGCAGTTTGGGCTGCTTTATAAAAGATGAATCGAAGATAAGCAAACCATTCTTTTTGAGCCTTGGCAGGAATTTGTTGAGTGATGCATCACTCATGACAACAAGTATGTCAGGATTTGTAACAACAGGGGAACCTATCAATTCATCTGAGATTATCACAGTGCAGTTTGCTGTACCCCCTCTTATTTCTGCACCATAGGATGGGAACCAGGTAACTCCTCTGTTTTCAAGCATACCTGTATATGCAAGGATTTTCCCAAGAAACAATATCCCCTGACCACCAAAGCCACCTATTATTATCTTGTTTTCCAGTTAATCCATCTCCTTAAATTTATCTTTAAGTGTTCCGAGAGGATAAACTGGAATCATTTCTTCCTGAATCCATTTAACTGAGTCTTTAGGAGAAAGTTTCCAGTCAACAGGGCATGGTGAGAGTATCTCGACAAGGCTGAACCCCTTATCTTCTATCTGGTATATAAACGAGCGCTCAATTGCTTTCTTCGCATCCATGAGATTTTTATATGTATCCACCGATGTCCTGGCAATGTAGGAAACACCATCAATTGTGGACAGAAGTTCTGAGACATGCAGAGGATAACCCTCTGTCTTAATTTTTCTGCCGAAAGGGGTAGTCGTTGTTTTCTGATTGAGCATTGTAGTTGGTGCCATCTGACCGCCGGTCATTCCATATGTTGCATTATTAACGAAAAATACTGATATATTTTCTCCCCTGTTAGCAGCATGAACTATTTCGGCGGTGCCTATAGCGGCGAGGTCACCGTCTCCCTGATAAGAAAAGATTATCCTGTCAGGCATGGAGCGTTTGAGTCCCGTAGCTGCTGCAGGAGGTCTTCCGTGTGCGACTTCGAGCATGTCGAAATTGAAATAGTCATAGGCAAATACAGCGCAACCAACCGGCGCGATTCCAATTACCTTCTCCCTGAGGCCTAAATTATCTATACACTCTGCAATCAGCCTGTGGATAATGCTGTGTCCGCATCCAGGACAGAATCTGAATGGAGCCTGTTTAAGGCTCTCAGGCCTCTTGAATATTTTTTTCATCATTCTTCTTTAGCATATCGAAAAGAACTCCTTCGAGGAGTCCGTAATCGCTTATAGTTAATTCTTCAAAATTTAAAAAATCCATTATGTTAATTGTAAATTGTATCCCAGGTATAATCAAGTCTGCCCTTTCAGGCTCAAGACCTTTAACTTTTTTTCTTTCATTCAAGGTGAGATCTATTAGCCTATTACTAATGGCCCGCAGACTGTTTAAAGATAGTCTGTGAAGATGTATTTTTTCTCTGGAATAGGCTTCGAGACCCAAGTCGATAGAAGCAATAGTTGTAAAGGTGCCGGCAGTTCCGATCAGGCGTGTCTGTTTGTCTATCCGGTTCCCGATCTTGAGTTTAAGTTTATTTAAATGTAATGCGATTTCCCTGTTTAGTTCTGTAATATCTTTCTCAGAAAGAGGATCTGTCTTAATAAAACTATCTGTTAATTTAATAACTCCAACAGGAATACTTCCCATTTCAACGGGAGAATTTTCTGTGTAAAGGATCCATTCTGTACTCCCTCCCCCTATGTCGATTATAAGTAGCGGCTGGTGATTTAAGGATAACGATTCAGGAAAGGTCAGAATGATACCCTTGAGTGTAAGCTCTGCCTCCTTTTCGCCAGAAATAACCTCTATCGAAATGTCTGCTTCAGCGGATACCCTTTTGATAAAAACGTCTGAATTTAATGCCTCGCGTAATGCGCTTGTAGCAACTGCTTTTAGATGTTTAACACCGTGTTTTGAAACAATAGAAGAGAATTCCCTGAGAGCTGATATTGAGGCTTCAATATTTTGATCCTGAAGTTTTCCTGTCTGATGTACCCCGTTGCCTAAACGGGTAATCCTGCGCTCATATAGTACATCATCTATTCTGCCTTTGTTAACGTTTCCAATCAGAAGCCTGAATGTGTTAGACCCTATATCTAAAGCTGCAAACAGTGGCATTTCGAAATATTATAAACAAGTGGATAAATAAAGGCTATGGTTCAGGAAGTTATTGAAAGTCGCAATAAGGTTGATTTTATTTAGTTTGCTATGTTATATAAATAAGATTTGGTTTATCTTGTTTGGGGAAAATACTGGCAGCAGTATTATAAAATAATAAGGAGATATATTGGATGAACATATACGAAAATATTATTATCTTTAACGCAGCTCTTACTGACGAAGAAGCAGACGCAGCGGTCATAAAAATTAAAGAGATTATAGCAGAACAGGGAGGAGAGGTTCTCAAGATAGATGTCTGGGGCAGAAGGAAACTCGCTTATGAGATTAAAAAACAGAAAAAGGGATTATATGTCTTTCTGATATACAAAACAGCTCCTGTTGCAATAAAAAAGATTGAGGAGTTCTACAAGGTATCAGACGCTGTTTTAAAATATTTAATCATAAGGCTGGGCGCTAAACAGATGCACGATCTTGAGAAAAAAGAGGCTGTAACAGAACCTATAGAGCAAAAAAGTGAAGTTTAAATGTATAACAAGATAATACTCATAGGAAACCTTACAAAAGATCCTGAGCTAAGATATACCCCTCAGGGAACTCCCGTTGCTTCTTTCAGACTGGCAGTAAACTACAGGTACAAACAGACTGATGATATGAAACAGGAGACAATGTTTATAGATAATGTAGTTTTCGGGAAACAGGCGGAATCATGCAGTAAATATCTCAACAAGGGCAGTTCTGTACTTGTAGAAGGAAGGCTTCAGGAAAGAAGATGGGAATCCAACGGACAGCAGAGGAGCAAGTTTGAAGTTATTGCGCAATCAGTAAGGTTTCTTTCAAGGAGGGGAGGTGCCCAGCCCGCTGAAGCGGAGGCATTAGGCGGAGAAGGGGATATCGTTCCACCTGAGGAAACTACGGATTTGGAGCCGTTTTAAAAATTAATCATAAATAAAAATTTCAAGTCTACTGCGTGTCTATGACCGTAAGGTAGAGAGAAGGGAGTTAGCTTGCAACATAAACGATTCCAGAGAAGAAAATTTTGCAGGTTTTGTTCAGAAAAGATAGAGTATATTGATTACAAAAACATCAAAGTTCTCAAGAGTTATATTACCGAGCGCGGGAAGATACTGCCCAGAAGAATGACCGGTAACTGCGCAAAACATCAGAGAGAATTAACTGAATCTATAAAGCGGGCAAGGAGCATAGCACTGCTTGCCTTTGCGGAAAAGTAGGATGAGGATCCCAAAGTCCTGGGTTCCTATCCTGACAAAAAAGATTGTAGACAACATTATATCCAAAGAACTTGTTAAGCCTACCGTACCTATCGAAAAATTACTGTTAGAGACAGAAGGGCTTATTCTTAATGAACTAGCAGTTGAGGACAAATTAAATGAAGAAGTCAGGGAGATATTAAAAAATCATACCTCAGAAATTGAAAAAAGCCGCCTTGACTACAGGAAACTGTTTGAGATTACAAAGCAAAAACTGGTAAAGGAAAGAAACATAGTTTTATGATGCTATCTGATGACAAGATCCTGCATCTCAGTCATGTGCTCCTTAAAGGACTTATAGAAAAGAAACTCATTGAAGTTATCGAGGAAGATAGCAAGATAAGGGCTGAGATTAAGAGAACTGTGATATCAGAACTGAAGATAGGAGAAGATTTCGATTCTTCTGTCAGGAAGAAATTGCAGTCATTTTCTAGGAAGATAGTTGAGGGAAGTCCTGAGTGGGAAATCATGTACAGAAAATTCTTCAGAGAAGAGGAGATAAAAAGAGGCAGAGCTTCTGGTTAAAACGGGGATTCCCGTTTCTACTTCTATTACTAACCTATCTTGGATTCCTCCTGAATTTTCCTTTAAAGAGAAGAGGCCTGTGGTTTACAGCTAGTATAATTACAGTTGCTGTCTATTCAGTTCCGCATATTTTAAAAAAAGAAAAAAAGTATTCTATAGAATTTCTTTTTTCAGTTGCTTTACTAATTTCAGGTGTAGTAAATGCATTCTCCATACCATGGCTGAGAATGGCCTATTTCCCCTTTATGATATCCCTGACAGCGTTCTATGGACTGAAAACGGTCATCTCTTTATTTCTGCTGATCCCATTTCTCGAACTGAATAGCTTCATGAATGGAAACGTATCCATCGAGGAAATAACTTTTTGGGTATCTCTTTCAGTAACTACAGCAATATCCTTGTTTCTTGTCCCCAGGATGAAGAAAAAGACCGTTATCAGATCATCTTTTAAGATAGGGGAAGAAGGGCCAAAGAATATGGACTTGGAGGCCGGGCAAAAATATTCAAGTGATGAAAAGGGCATATCTCATTACATTGAGTCTATGTTTAAGCCTGAAGAGGAAATCAAAGATCTCCTGTTGGTTGTAAAAAATATAGTATTCGCAGATTCTGTAAATCTTTTTGTGAATTCTGAAGGTGATCTTAAATTAAGAAGTTCTACAGAAGAATCAGGGAGCGTTATACCCACTGACGGCGGCATTATAAATCTGTGCATAAAAGAGAAGAAACCCCTTGTTTTATCTGATATAAGTGAGAAGAAAATCGAAGTCGGTTACCTGAAGAAAGATAAGATTTCTTCTTTGGTTGCAGTTCCTGTTTTGGACGGGAACTTCCCGCTCGGTGTTTTAACTGCTGACAGTGTGAGGTTTCATGCGTTCAGCAGTGCAGATAGCAATACACTTATAAAGTTTACAAACCAGCTCATGAGGATACTTCAAAGAGAGCGTGTTTATCCACAGATATATCGTTCTTACACAACTTTGAAGGTTTTGAACGAGGAAAGCTCGAAACTACTGTCGTCACTCAATATAGATTTTATTGTGCAAAGCTTGATAGAAGGCGCTTACAAGATTGCGCCTTCAGATATAGTCTTTTTTATGGCAAAAGGGAAAGAATTCGAGATGCTGCATTATATAGGTGCGTCACCTCCTGAAAAGAATGTTTTTACACTGAAAAAAGGTACATTGCTCGATATGGTGGTAAAGAACAAGGAGCCATTCTATCTTTCAGATGTAAGGAAATATCGTTCTCCGGTTATGCCTTTTAAAATAGACAACGCAGGATCTGTCTTTGTGCTCCCGATGTTTTATGAGAAGGATCTTATCGGCATACTTGTATTTCTTTCAGAAAAAATTGATGCGATAAGTCCGGCACAGATTGAATTATTAAAGGTTCTTGGAAATCAGGCATCAACGTCTATTGCGAATGCGAAGTTCCATGCAGAAATAGAGAAACTAGCCATAACAGACGGACTCACGGGACTTTTTAACCACAGACATTTTCAGGAACGATTATCACAGGAATTCGATCGCCTTGGCAGGTTCTCAGAACCACTTTCACTGCTTATTATAGATATAGATAATTTTAAAGGAATAAATGATACATATGGACATCCGGTAGGAGACTCTGTTCTTAAGGGAGTTGCAGGTATAATAGAAAAAACTGTAAGAAATATAGATGTATCCGCACGATATGGCGGTGAAGAGTTTGCAGTAATCCTTTTAGGGACAGATAGTCGCGGAGCATTTAAAATGGCAGAAAGACTGCGAAAGGCTGTAATGAATACAGCATTTTCTGAAGAAAAGCACGCCATCAAAGTAACTGTAAGCACCGGGATATCTGCATACCCGTATGGCATTAAAAACAAAGAGGAACTTATTGAAAGAGCTGATAAGGCATTATACAGGGCAAAAAAGAGCGGAAAAAATTGCAGTGTTCTCTGGAATGAGACAGAAGATAAAGATTTAAGTATTTAACCTTGCTTTCTGAAATCTTTAATCCGGATCTTTTTAATGATAACCAGTTTAAAAAATCATAGTGTTCAGAGACATTTCTCCAATAACATCTATTTAATTTTGTTAATTATTGATCTTTTAGATTGGAAAAAGAGAATATCTTGACATAATTATGAGCATATGCTTATAATTGACCTATGTCACGTCCGTCAAAAGGCAGGTGTATTCGGTGCAAGCCAAGTTTTACTTATTTTAAGCCAGGAGGTATCCCCCTGATAGAGCTTGAAGAGGTGTGTATTGCGATTGATGGGCTTGAGGCACTCAGACTTGCAGATTATGAAGGGCTTTACCATGAAAAAGCTGCCAAGAAGATGAAAATATCACGCGCAACATTTGGTCGCATCCTGGATGAAGCTCGGAAAAGCATTGCAGAGGCCATTATCAAAGGGAAGGCTCTGAGAATAGAAAAAATGCAAACAGAATCTAAAATATAGGAGGTTAGATTATGAAAGTGTGTTTCCCGGTATTAAGTGCTAAAGGGTTAGAAAGTATTGTTTATGGCCATTTTGGATCAGCAAAAGCGTTTGTTGTTGTTGATACTGAAACCAAGAACATTACAACTGTAAAAAACAAAGACGAACATCATGCACATGGTGTATGTAGTCCGCTGAGAGCATTAGATGGCAACAAGGTTGATGTAATGGTAGTTGAGGGCATTGGTGCAGGGGCATTGATAAAATTGAATGATTCAGGGATAAGGGTATATAAGGCTTTGGCCCGGTCTGTAAAGGAAAACGTTGAATTGTTGGATAACAAACAACTTCCGGAATTTTCCATGAGTCATACCTGTGCAGGTCACAAAGGGGGATGCAAACACTGAGATAAAATTTATTGTAGGATGAAAAATCCTGAAAACTTCTGTTTGTTAAAAAAAAGTTATTTTGGAAACGTTTAAAAATATCTATTACATGATATAAAAATCCATATTATCTCCTGCAACATAGGTGACACAAACATTGCGGGTTGTGTTTAAAGCGGAAAATGTACTTAATGTACTTAATGACACGCATATATGCAGAAGAATCTTTACAAATGATGAATTGACTTTATACGAAGCATATTTTGAATATA
>MHEF01000019.1:29968-35257 GCA_001805125.1 Nitrospirae bacterium RBG_13_39_12 | reverse complement strand
TCTTATATATATATCAATTGATAAAATAGGTACTTCTACCTACATTATTTAGTTGACATTTTTTCCAAAATCAATAGAATTATTAGTAATTTATTTATAAAATAGTGACAATCAAGGAGAACACCATGTATAAATATAGAGGATTTCTCTTCATTCTTCCTTTTATGGTTTTATCCATTTTATTTTTAACAGGATGTGGCAGCGGCGGCGGAGAAGAGTATGAAGAGACAGGAGACAGCTCTTCCCCTGTAGCTGAAGACTGTCTCGAATGTCATGCCGCAAACATTGAAGATACCCACTATGACTTGGCTGGGACAGCACAGATTGAGGGTTATATTCTTAGCAATGCTGTCTCATGGGCGCCTGAGGGCATAGGCTATATACTCAGGACAAATGAAAATTCCTGTGCCACAAGCTGTCATGCTTACCACTATACTGATATTGCCGATATGAAGATTAACAGGCAGTGGTTTAAATCAGGACATGCCGATACAAATGCTGAGGCATTCACACATATTTTTACGTCGGGTTCGTGTCTTCGCTGCCACTCCGGCATAGGGTATGCAAGCTATGTGGATTCAAGCAACAATGACTATCCAGGCTGGGTTTCACCTACCGGGGAGATTTATGCTCACCACATCACATGCAATGCATGCCATGATGCCATTGACTATCCAACTGCCGGAAACAAAAGGCTGAGAAAGACAGGCAGTGTGATATTGACAAGCGGCAGTTCCGTGACATCGGTTCAGGATGCAACCCTTAATGTCGGCAGTTCTGCTTCATGTTTTGTTTGTCATCAGGGAACGGAAAGCGGATGGAGCCTCTATAAACAAATGAGGTCTAAGGGGGTAGAACCGTATGACAGCAATGATGAGACTATGAATAACTTCTCATTTATTAATATCCATTATATGCCGGCCGGTGCAATGCTTTTCAGCCTTAAAGGCTTTGAATTCAGTGGAAAAATGTATTCAAATGGGACCATATTCCATCAGTCACCTCTTTGTACAGGATGCCATATGGCAGACTCCGGCGATGAGGACCTTGGTGGACATACCTTTAATGTAAGTTATGAAGACAAGCTGAACATAGCAGTCTGTCAGGGGTGTCACCCCGGCTTAACAGATTTTAAGACCTTTAGACTTTATGACAGGGATATGGACGGAGACGGTGTTGTTGAAAGTATAAGCAGTGAAATTGATGGGCTTAAGGCATTGGTAATTGCGGAGTTTGAGAAAGCCGGGATATATTATAACCCTGATACATATCCATATTTCTTCACTGTGCCTGATTCCCAGACATTTGCTAACAGGGTTACTATATGGAAAGAGAGCCAGCTTGAAGCCGCTTTCAATTTACATTATATCGAAAAAGAGCCCGGTGCTTATATACATAATTTTAGATATGCCGTCCAATTATTACAGGACTCATATCAGGCTTTGTCAGGTGTTTCTCCACCAGGTGTAAGGCCTTCGAGCAGTGATGACAGAGCGGCAACGACCTATATTTATCCATAAGGCAGTTGAAGGTTTACTTTTAAGTTAAGCAGGAGGATTACATGATAACTAAAAAGTCTTTATTAATATTTTTTCTGGGCATGTTGATACTCATTGGCTGTGAGACACTTAAGACATCAAGGCCCATCATGCCTGTAAAAGAATATGAAAAGCTGCTTGTGGGCAGGTTGGATGCTAACTATGTCGGTGAAGACAATTGCCTGAAGACATGCCACACTCATGACAAGAAAAGAGATGATCTGGCAGCAAGCACGATGGGTGCACAGCTTTCAAAAAAATCAGGGATGCCTCTTGTTGATTGTGAGTCCTGCCACGGACCTGGAAGCCTTGCCATAGAAGGCCTGACAGAAGAAAAGGTCAAAGAAGATTTAGAGAACGGTAAAGAGACAGCATGTAATTATAAAGCCCTTATTGACCTCAAGAATCTTCCAGCTCCGGCTTTATCTCTTATGTGTCTCAAGTGTCATTCTGCTAATGCAACATTTAATCTTCATAACTGGAATGCAAATGTACATGCAATAAATGATGTTTCATGTTCTGACTGTCATGAGATTCATAAAGGCCCTGACCTGATAGTAAGCCCAAAGGATACAGCGGAAATGTGCTATAAGTGTCATCAGGAAGTAAGGGCAGAGTTCTATCTCCCCAGCCACCATCCTGTTGCTGAGCATAAGGTTTTCTGTACAGATTGCCATGATTCACACGGGGGCATTTTGACGGAAAGTCTACTCAGGATGAGTACTGTAAAGGAACAGTGCACACAATGCCATGTGGAGAAAGAAGGACCATTTGTTTTCGAGCATGCGGAATCTGCAGAAAACTGTAGCACGTGCCACGCCCATCACGGCTCTGTCAATAATAATCTCCTCATTGCGAGAGAGCCATTTTTGTGTTTACAATGTCACGAAGGTCACAAGATATCAGGCATTTCTTCTGAGGAAAGGAAAGCAGTATATTATACGAGGTGTACAGATTGCCATTCTCAGATTCATGGTACAGATATCCCTTCAGCAAGCGGTAAAGGAATATTTACCCAATGATTCTTTTGTTTAAAACTGTAGGAGGAGGGTGAGAATGAAAAGAGTTTTGATTATATTATTTTCAGTCCTGGTCATTTTTAATAATGCAGTTTCTGCAGAGGAGATAGAGAAGACTGAAACGGAAGATATAATTCATGAAGAGCTTTCTATATACCAGTTTCCTGATATAAAACCCAAATTCTATGGCTATGTAGGATACAGATTTATTGACCTCAGTGATTCAGAAAGGGCGGGTGAGTTTGAATACCTGCATTCTTCCATTGCAGGTGGTGGACTGTTTATTGCATTTCCCTTCCCGCACAGAATACATCTTGAAGTTGATGTCCTGAATAAAAATGATTTCTTTGGAGATATCCGGTATGCATATAAAGACACTATACTGTTTCGTGGTTTGACAAGAAATGTTTTTCATAATCTTGATAACATAACCCTGAAAGATTCAGGCACCTCGCCTTTATATACTGTTGAACGGGAAGATGCTGGGGAAAAATATGGGATAGAGAAATCTATGAGCAAGTTGTTCTTGAGATTCAAGATGCCTCAGTTTCCCTTGCATATATATCTTAACGGGAGTTTCATTACCAAGGACGGGACTCAGCAGCAGAGGTTTCTTGCAAGCTATGGATCCATCGACAGGAAATCCACGAAGAGGGAGATTGACTGGAATTCAAGAGATATTGGTATTGGGGCAAACAGCCACCTTGGTCCTGTTGAGGTGGATATTTCTCACAGTGAGAAAAGAATCGAGATAAATAAAGAGAATGTCATGGAAAACAGTTATGACGGCAGGGTGCTACCCCATAATCTTATGCCTGAAATAAAGGGATCTACTACCAGCTTAAAACTTCATACCTCATATACCGGTAGGCTTGTTGCCGCTGCTACACTGGCATGGGTTGATAGAGAAAACATGGACAGCAAGGCAAAGGCCGGGTATTTTATTGGAGCTGGTGATCTAACTTATATGCCTCATGAAAGGCTGGCATTCTTTGTAAAATACAGACACAAAAAAACAGACATGGATAATCCGGATACGATACCGGTAAACTATCTGGGATACTCAGACTATACCTCATTAATAACAGTAAAGCCTTCAATATCGTCAAACGTAGATAAGCTTTCAACCACAGTAAGATATAGGCCTATTAACAGGTTGACCCTGAATGCTGAATATATATATGAGAGGAAAGTAAGGGAGAACTCTGATGAATGGAAGATATCCAGAGTTACTACTCGGGATATCTTGTCTTTTTCTCTAAATACAAGGATAATAAAAGATCTGAACCTGAGGGCAAAATATACACATCAGGAATCAGATGCACCCGCATACAATACCCAGCCTGATAATTCTGATGAAGGCAAAATCTCATTATCATGGAGCCCTTTGAAATGGACTTCTGCCCTTTTGAGTTATAGTATCATGAAAGGCAACAGGGACACGATTTATTATGTTGATGAAGGCGTACAGGTTACAGCTAACAATAGAGAAAGGCGTTTAGACAGGCTGTTAGGGAGCATTTCTTTTATTATCCTTGATAATCTTACAATCACCACAAGTTATTACTATCTCCGCAATAAAACTGAGCAAGACCTTTTGTATGATAATACCAGTTGGGATCCCCAATACAACACGGATTCAGGTGTCCTGTACAAGGATAGATCTCACACTTATGCAGCCAATGTAAACTATATGCCCAAGAAGGATATAAATCTGAATGCTGATGTAAGCTATACAGAAGGCAAGGGAAATTTTTATCCCGGCAGCCCTTTATCTACAACGTCATTTTCTGAGTCCGAGACCAATGTGAAGATCAGGGAAACAAATTGTGTTATCAGCGGAGATTATGAGTTTAAAAAAGGTTGGGGATTGGGCGTGAAATATAACTATGTAGATTATAATGACTTGCTGGATGACTCTAATGACGGGATCTTACATGTTTTACTGGTTACAATTTCGAAGAAATGGTGAGATTAACAGTGGCAATGAGCGCGGAGGGCATTAAAGTTAAAGAATTATGAAAGGGCGGATTATTCCCATTTGTAGAATAATAATTTTTTTATTGTTTTCAATCATTGTATTGGAAGTGCAAGCTGCCGGAGAGACCATAGGGGTGATAATGACAGGGGATATCCCTTATTATAAGACTATCCACGAATCATTCGTCAGGGGCCTTAAATCAGAAGGTATAAAGGCAGAAGTTGTCCTGCAAACCCCCTATCCGGAAGAGATGGCATGGATAAACGCAGCAAGAAAATTTGTTGCTATAGATGTTGATTTTATAGTCGCCTATGGTACTCCTGTTGTTAAGGCTGTGCTTTCGGAGATATCTAAAACGCCGGTGGTATTTGCTGGTGTTTATGATGTTGAAGGGTTAAGTACCGGGGGTAAGAAAGTCACAGGTATAACTTCGAAGGTATCTATTGCAGGCCTTCTGAAAAATCTTAAAGGGATATCCAATTTTTCAACTCTGGGTATAATTTACAGCAGTACCCAGAAGGAAACGTTAAATGAGGCAAACGAGGCGGAACGTCTTGGAGAAAAGTTTTCATTTAAGTCTGTGAAATTTAATGTCAGAGGACAAGAAGATGTAGCAAAGATTAAAGGCGTAGATGCAATATTCATAACCTCAAGCTGTAAAGCAATGACCTGTTTGGATGATATTGTGAGAATTGCAAGAAAACAAAAGATTCCAACGGCTACGCTTCTTGGTGGAGGAGGAGAACGGGGA
>MHEF01000019.1:29450-29941 GCA_001805125.1 Nitrospirae bacterium RBG_13_39_12 | reverse complement strand
GAAGAACAGGGCAAAGAAGCTGCAAATATGCTGGCAAGGATTATAAAGGGAGAGAGTCCTGCGTCTATCCCCATAAGAAGCCCGAAAAAAATACAGCTGGTAGTAAACCTTAAAGAAGCTACTGCTTTAGACCTCAAGGTACCTTTCGATATTCTGAGTTCAGCAACGAGTGTAATTAAGTGAGGATGAACCTTCACAGGAGAAGTGTCCTTATCATTGCCTCCGTACTTTTTCTTGCCATTGGTATAAACTCAGCTGTTCTGACATATATATCATACGACCGATACAAACAGGCAGTCCTTTCAAAGGCTACCTCAGTCGGTAATGCTATGGTAAAAGAAATAGGGAAGGTGATTGCACTCGGGTTGTCCATTGAGAACATAGAGGGCCTTAACGAAAAATTGAAAGGCATGACTGAAGACACAACAATAGGTTACTCGATGCTTCTTGATATGAAAGGTAAAATTCTCTTTCACAGTGATGAGAGAGAG
>MHEF01000019.1:27338-29404 GCA_001805125.1 Nitrospirae bacterium RBG_13_39_12 | reverse complement strand
TACTTCTCTGTTTCCCGATTTATTACAGGGCCTATAACAGAGATGGAAAAGGTGGCAGCCAGGGTTTCATCAGGAGATTTGACTGAGGAAATAAAAAGAGTCGGTGAAGATGAGATTGCGCATTTGTCAGATGCGATTAACAGTATTGCATTGAACCTTAGAGACGTAATTTATAAGATAAAAAGCCTTGCGACGAATGTTTCAGAAGTTACTGCTAATATAACAGAGTCTCCTGCCAGTGTTTTGAGGGTAGTCGACCTTCAAAAAAGAGCTATAGAAGAGAATGCCAGCCATATTGCAGAGATGAATTCTTCTATTTCTTCAGTGGCCTTGAGTTCTGAAAGCCTTCACAAATCAGCTGAAGACGCTTCTGCTGCTGTATCTGAAATGACAGCTTCTATTTCTAACATAGCCGAGCATGCCGGTATTTTCAATGAAACTGCACAGGAAGCAGCGGTATCTATAGAAGAAATGATAGCTTCCATAAAAGAGACAGCAGGAAGTATTGAGATATTATCTGCTTCTTCTGAAGATAGTACTACTGCTCTTGCCGAGGTCAATACAAGTATAGCAGAAATACAGCAAAGTGCAGAAGAGTCAGTAAGACTTGCAGAGAAGGTTTCAGTGGATGCTTCTGAAAAAGGGATAACTTCAATAAGTATGGCCATAGGTGGGATGGACGATATAAAAGAAAGCGTTACTGCAATTTCGGAAACAATAGACCGCCTTGAAAAAAGATCCGAAGAAATAGGCAATATACTTGATGTCATAGATGGAGTAGCAAGCCAGACGAGCCTTCTTTCCTTGAATGCTGCGATACTTGCCGCTCAAGCGGGCGAAAACGGCAAGGCATTTGCAGTAGTGGCTGATGAAATAAAGAATCTTGCAGACAGGACTTCAGCTTCAACTAAGGAAATTGCAGAGCTTATCACTGGTGTACAGGCTGAAACACGCTCAAGTGTTGAGAAAGCAACAAGCGCCATAAAAACTGTCGATAGAGGTGTGGAGCTTTTTAAAGAAGTAAATAGTGCTTTAAAAAGTATCCTTGAAAGTTCAAACGTTTCTACTGAAATGTCAAAGGCTATTAAAAGAGCTACTAGTGAGGAGGCCATAGTTATAGGTCATATTACAAATGCTATTAGAAAAATAACTCAACAGATAGAGCAAATATCAAGGGCTACAAAAGAGCAGAGCAAGGGCAGCAGTATGATAGTTGAGGCGACAGGGAAGATAAAGGATATATCGGATCACATCAAGAAGGCTACTGAGGAACAGTTTAAGGGTAGCGAACAGATTGCATCTGTCACTGAAAATGTATCCAGGCAAGCTGAGCAGATTACACTTGCTATAAATAGTCAGAAGCAAAAGAGTAACGATATCGTCAATATAATGGAAAAAATCCAAAAGACAACTGCGGACCTGGTAACCTCTGCTTCTGAAATGGACAGAAGCATCACTACTCTTAGTAAAGGTGCCAAGAACCTCCTTACCGAGATACAGAAATTCAAAGTCTGACTATTGGCTTGAAATTTTACAGATTCTGTAAGTGATATCGAATAATAAAATTCAAATGACAGGTCAATCAATAAATCATGACCTCAATAAAAATGCGCAAAGTGCAACAAATGTAAACTTTCTGTTGTAAGTATACTTGACACAGTAATCAGTTAACTGTTAAATTATTAGCACTTAACCATTGAGAGTGCTAAAATGCATATTCTATTAGATGAAAGAAGCAAAAAAGTCCTGTATGCAGTTATTCAGAGTTACATCAACTCCCCTGACCCGGTAGGGTCCAGATTCGTAACGAAAAAATATTCTTTTGGACTTTCCCCGGCTACAATAAGGAACATAATGGCGGATCTTGATGAAATGGGGTTTCTAACACAGCCGCATACATCAGCAGGCAGGGTGCCAACTGACAGGGGGTACAGGTTATATGTTAATTCTCTTGCAACTGAAGGTGAATATTATCCGAATATAAATGTTCTGAAAGAGATTTATAAGAGACTTGAGGCCTTAAGAAATAACATCGATGTTTTTCTTAATGAGACTACGAAAACCCT
>MHEF01000019.1:22538-27332 GCA_001805125.1 Nitrospirae bacterium RBG_13_39_12 | reverse complement strand
GTTTTCTCACTACATCGGTGTTGCAATGTCACCAAAATCTGACATTACAACCCTGAAGAGAATTGAACTTCTTAAATATCAATCAAATAAAGTCGCTGCAATATTGTTTACTGACGAAGGAATGATAAAAAATAAAGTTATACCTATTGATCCCGATGTCTCTCAGAGAGACCTCAGCAGAATTACCAGTTATCTTAACTCCGAATTCTCCGGACACACATTAGATGATATCCGGCTGAAGGTCATAAAGGAAATGTCAAGAGAGAAGACAAAATGCGACCGCCTGATCTCAAGGGCGATGAGAATATGCCGGGAAGCACTTTCTTTTACTTATAGTGACCTTTTCGTTTCAGGTCTGTCTGAGGTACTTGAACTGCCGGATTTCACTGATCTTAAGAAAATAAGGGAGCTGTCAAGGGCTATAGAGGAGAAACATACAATAATCAAGTTGCTTGACAACCTTTCTGATTCTGAAGGTGTTCAGGTATTAATTGGTTCAGAAAATTCAATGGATGAGATGAAAAAATTGAGTGTGGTAGTCTCAACCTGCAAGGAAGGTGATAGACCTATCGGTATTGTTGGAATAATAGGACCCACAAGGATGGATTACGAAAGGGCGATTTATATAGTTAATAATACAGCAAAGTTCATTACAAAAATGCTGGCAGAAAGGTAGGCAAGACTTTGCAGGAGCGCAGGTTAAAAGAAAATCAAACAATCTCGAATGAAGAAGAAATTGAAGAGAAAAATAGCGAAGTTGTTGAAGAATTCCTTGATGATGAAAAAGTGCGATTGACGGCAGAGCTTAAGGAGATAAATGAAAAGTATTTAAGGCTTTATGCTGAATTTGAAAATTATAAAAAAAGAGTTAATAAGGATAAGGAAGAACTAATAAAATATGGAACTGAAAGTCTTCTTTTGGAACTACTGCCTGTTATCGACAACCTTGAGTTAGCGTTGAAGCATGCTTCAGATAAAATTTCAGAAGGACTTGTGCAGGGAGTAGGAATAACATTAAAAGAACTCCGGAAAACACTTGAAAAATTCGGTTTGAGTGAAATCGAAGCAAACGGTAAACCTTTTGATCCTTTGGTGCATCACGCTATGAACCAGGTTGAAAGGGATGATGTAGATGAAAAAACAGTCGTAGAGGAGTTAAGAAAAGGGTATATATTTAGAGACAAGGTGCTGAGGCCGTCTCTTGTTACCGTATCAAAAAAACCTGTAGTAAGTGAGAGGGAAGAAGATTCAGAGAAAGAAATAAAGATTAATAAGATCATAGAGGAGGAGTCTTAATATGGGAAAGGCTATTGGAATTGATCTTGGAACTACAAATTCAGTCGTGGCAGTTGTACAGGCAGGGGAGCCCATGGTTATCCCTAACCAGGAAGGTAGCAGGACGACACCGTCAGTTGTTGCAATCACTGAGAAAGGGGAAAGGCTTGTCGGGCAGATTGCGAAAAGGCAGTCTATAACAAATCCTGAAAACACAATATTTTCAATAAAGAGACTTATGGGAAGGAAATACAGCACCCCAGAGGTAGAACATGCACGGAAAAGACTTCCGTACAAGATTGTTCAGGCAGCTAACGGTGATGCACATGTAGAGATAAGGGGCAAAGCTTATTCACCTCCTGAGATATCCGCGATGATTCTCCAGAAACTCAAACAGGCTGCCGAAGATTATCTGGGAGAGCCGGTGACAGAAGCAGTTATCACTGTACCTGCTTATTTTGATGACAGCCAGAGACAGGCAACAAAGGACGCCGGAAGGATCGCGGGTCTTAATGTACTCAGGATAATAAACGAACCAACAGCCGCATCACTCGCATATGGTATGGACAAAAAGAAAGAGGAAAAAATTGCAGTTTATGACCTTGGTGGAGGGACATTCGATATATCAATCCTGGAGATTGGAGAAGGTGTTATAGAAGTAAAATCCACAAACGGTAACACCTATTTAGGTGGCGATGATTTTGACATCAGGGTTATGGACTGGATGGTTGAAGAGTTCAGAAAAGACCAGGGCATCGACCTTAAAAATGACAGAATGGCATTACAGAGGCTGAAGGAAGCGGCTGAAAAGGCAAAGGTAGAACTTTCCACAGCAGCAGATACTGAGATAAACCTTCCGTTTATAACAGCAGATGCGACAGGGCCCAAGCATCTCCTTATGAAACTATCAAGGTCAAAACTTGAACAGCTTGTTGGAGACCTCATTGAAAATACAATGAATCCGTGCAAAAATGCACTGTCAGATGCAAACCTCTCTTCTTCAAGTATAAATGAAGTTTTGCTCGTGGGTGGACAGACGAGAACACCAAAAGTTCAGCAAATAGTGCAGGCTTTTTTCGGTAAGGAGCCGAACAAAACTGTAAACCCTGATGAAGTGGTTGGTATCGGAGCAGCAATACAGGCAGCGGTGCTCAAAGGAGACGTTAAAGAGGTTCTTTTGCTTGATGTTACTCCTTTATCCCTCGGCATAGAGACACTTGGTGGAATATTTACAAAGATAATTGAAAGGAATACCACAATCCCGACAAAGAAAAGCCAGATATTCTCGACTGCAACGGATAACCAGCCTGCTGTTTCAATAAAGGTTTGCCAGGGTGAAAGAGAGATGGCTTCGGATAACAAACTACTGGGGAATTTTGAACTGATTGGTATCCCGCCGGCACCGAGAGGGATCCCGCAGGTAGAAGTCACATTCGATATTGATGCGAATGGTATATTGCATGTCTCTGCCAAAGACCTTGGCACAGGGAAAGAGCAGTCCATAAGGATAACTGCGTCCAGTGGTCTTAACGAAGAAGAGATTAAAAAAATGATGCGCGATGCTGATACACATTCGGAGGACGATAAAAAGAAGAAACAGCTTGCGGAAGCAAGGAATGAAGCTGATACTATCGTTTATACAGTTGAGAAATCCCTGAGGGATTATGGTGATAAGCTGTCTGCATCCGAGAAAACAGATATACAGAATGAGATGGAAAAATGCAAAAAATTGAAAGATACAAGTAATGAGGCGTCTGAGATAAAATCCGCTGTAGAAAGTCTCACCAGGGCATCACATAAACTTGCAGAACATATTTATAAAGAAGCAGGAGCACATGCAGGTGCTGGTGCAGAAACCGGAACTGGCGCTGGTCCTACAGCAGATGCTAAGGGGCCTGAGGAAGAAGTTGTTGAGGCTGAATTCGAGGATGTTAACAAGGATAAAAAGGATAGTTAAAAGATTTAGCAGATAAATTTGAGGTGTTGTGCTCTTATTCACTGAGTGATTTAAATTAAGTAAAGGAAAATATATAATAATTCAAAATAGTCCCCCTGAGTCCCAAATTGATAATAAGGGATTAAGGGGGATTGTTAGTGTATATGCATTCTTGATATTATAATAAAATTATGAAGGATTATTATGAAATTCTCGGTGTGTCAAGAGATGCTTCTGAAGCCGATATTAAAAAGGCTTTCAGACAGCTTGCCCTGAAATACCATCCAGACAGAAATCCGGATAACAAAGAGTCAGAAGAAAAGTTTAAGGAGATAAACGAAGCATATACCTGTCTTATTGACTCTGAGAAGAGGGCTCATTATGACAGATTTGGAACAGCCGAAGGTGTTGGGGCAGGGTATGGGCCTTTTGGAGGAGGTTTCGGAGATATATTTGAAGATATCTTCGGGGATTTTTTTGGCACGTTTACTGGCCAGCGGAGGCCAAGGTCTGCAAAAGGGAACGACCTCAGGTATGACCTTGATATAACACTTATGGAAGCAGCCTTCGGCACAGAAAAAGATTTGGAGATACCCAGATGGGAAAATTGTAGCGAGTGTCGCGGGAGTGGTTCAGCGCCTGGAAAAGGGCCAAAAACTTGTTCGCATTGTAAAGGTGCGGGTCAAGTAAGATTTCAGCAGGGTTTCTTCAGCATATCCAAAACCTGTCACAACTGTAACGGTACAGGGCAGTTTATTACAGACCCTTGCAAAGCCTGCAAAGGTCAGGGCAAGGTCAAGAATTTGAAAAGCATACATGTTAAGATACCTGCAGGTGTGGACACAGGCTCAAGGCTGAGAGTTTCTAACGAAGGAGAGATGGGGATTTACGGCGGGCCTCCCGGTGACCTCTATATAATAATGGACGTTGAAGAGCATCCATTCTTTAAAAGAGACGGGAGTGACCTTTATTGCGATGTGCCGTTGTCATTCCCCCAGGCAGCCCTCGGATCTGAAATCGAAGTGCCTACCCTGGATGGGGTTTCCAAGCTGAAGATTCCTACTGGAACGCCTTCAGGCAGATTATTTTACCTTAAAGGGAAGGGCGTCCAGAAACTCGGCAGTCACAGCAGGGGAGACCAGATTGTGAGGGTTTATGTGGAAGTACCGAAAAAACTTACACCTAAACAAAAGGAACTTCTTGAAGAATTCGCAAGGATAAACGGTGATGAGGTATCAAAGTCCTTCAAAAACAAACTCAAGGATCTTTTTACAGGGGCAGAGAAGTAGAGAGAACAAGGACAACAGCTGCCTTTTTCAATCTAAATTCATTAGTGATTGTACTTACTTAACAAATCAGAAAATATAAAGTTATTGTCGACTTCTCGCACATCAGAAATCCTTACGCAATCTCGTTTGTACATAATGCAAAAATAGCTAAACCGTTTTATTGTTTCCTATAATATGTCATTGCCTCAGGAATTAATTGTTCTATATTCCTAATTCTGGTCGCATCTGCTGGATGAGTACTTAAGAATTCTGGAGGGGACGAACCCTGTTTTGCTTTAGACATTCTTTGCCAGA
>MHEF01000019.1:12887-22497 GCA_001805125.1 Nitrospirae bacterium RBG_13_39_12 | reverse complement strand
AAAATCAACCCCAAGCGGTCTGCTTCAGTTTCATGGACCCTACTATAAGGTAACAAGATACCCACTTGTGCCCCTATCCCATAAGCTGCCATAAATAAATTAGCCGTCTCTTTCGGTTTCTGAGAGAGTGCTTCAGTAAGTAACATTCCACCCATTTGTATGATGAGACCTTGACTCATACGTTCATCTCCATGTTTTGCGACCGCATGTGAAATCTCATGTCCCATAACAACTGCTAGTCCTGTTTCATCTTTGACTATAGGGAGAATGCCTGTATACACTGCAACTTTACCACCAGGCATACACCATGCATTTATGTCTTTACCGGCGATAAGATTGAATTCCCATTGATATCCCTGTAATTGGTCTCTCATATTATGTTCAGAAAAATATTGTTCGACTGCCTGCTGTATCCTCCGGCCTACCCTCTTTACCATACGAGCATCTTCGTTATCTGTGATAATGGTACGTTTCGATAGGTATTCGCTATAGGACTGAAAGCTCATACTGAGTATGCCTTCTGAAGGGATTAAACTAAGCTGCTGCCTCCCGGTTATGGGTACAGTTTGACAAGAAAAAAAGAATAATAAAATGCTCAGTAAGTAAACAAACTGTTTTTTCATTTCTTGTTCTCCCACTTTATAAGGATTAACGATTAAAATTTACAACATTTTAACTATTTTGTGAAGTGAGGACTTCAGAAAGAAACAAGCCTTTTCGCTACTGCAGCAAAACCTTTTATCTATAAAGACGAATTCTTACAATCTGGTATAATGTGGTCATAGTCTAAAAGATCCTGCTGATGGGAGGTGATAGATGTACTTTCCTCATATATTCGTGGAAGGAAAAATCGGGACATGTGTTTTAAAAAATCGTCTTATCATGTCTTTATATCCAACAAAATACTCTACTGACAGTAAAGTAAACGAAAGGATGATAGAATTCTACAGGGAGAGAGCACGCGGCGGTATTGCCATGATTGTGCTTGATTGTCCATGCCTTGATTTTCCACGCGCGTATAAAGGTCCCAATGAATTACGATTTGATATGCTCGAGTTTGCAGAAGGGATTAAGAGACTTCTCAATGTAATACATTCAGAGGGTGTAAAAGCATTCATGCAGCTTAATTACCCCAAGGAGCGTATATTCGACCATGAAGTTCCTGGAGCTAAGCAAAAGGGGAACGTATGGGTTGCCCCTATGATAAAAATTATGACTACTGCCGAGGCAGAGGAGATTTTACAGATAATGGCGAATGGCGCAAAACGTGCTATGGAACTGGGATATGACGGGATAGAGGTCCAGGCGAGTTACGGGGATCTTATATCGCAGCTCCTTTCACCACTTTCTAACAAGAGGACAGATGAGTATGGCGGAAGTATTGAGAACCGTATGAGGTTTCTCATAAAACTGATAAGGCTTATTAAGCAGGAAGCCGGGAATGATGTCCCGGTAATGGTTAAACTCGTCTGTGATGAGTTTGTTGACGGAGGGCTGACGCTTCAGGAGACTACTGTTGTTGCTCAATATATAGAGAGAGCAGGAGGTGATGCGATACTCGCAAATGGAGGGAATAAAGCCACTAAAAGGATGACTATCCCATCGCACTATCTTCCTCCCGGACCTCTTGTTCATCTGGCGAGGGGGATTAGAAAGGTGGTTGCCATTCCTGTCATTGCAGTCGGAAAGATTTACACACCGGAGTTTGCAGATAAAATCCTTAAAGAACAGGATGCCGATTTTGTTGCGATGGCCCGGGCACTTATTGCTGATCCGTATCTACCCAGAAAGGCAGAAGCAGGAATGGTTCAAGATATTAGGTTTTGCCTCTCGGACCTTGAAGATTGCGCGGATAAGGGCGTGAAAGGATTAGGAAGAAGTTGTACAATAAACCCGTTTTCCGGACAGGAATACCGTCTGAAAATAAGTCCGGCTTCAGAGAAGAAGAAGGTTGTAGTGGTCGGCGGTGGACCTGCAGGCATACAGTCTGCAATCCTCGCGAGCCGGAGAGGGCATGGTGTTACCCTTTATGAAAAAGGGAAGTCCCTCGGCGGACAACTGCATCTTGCTTGCAGGGCTCCGTTCAAAGATGGGATAAATGAGTTTTGCAGATATTTGAGGGATTCTCTTGCAAAGACCAACGTTAAAGTCATATTAGGAAAGGCTGTTTCTCCGGAGGAAATCCTTTCTCAAAAACCGGATGCTGTTATCATCGCCACAGGTTCAAAGTCGTTCATTCCATCTATTCCGGGAATTGACCTGCCATTCGTCTTCACCGTCAGATCAATATACGAAAAGGCGACTGTTATACCCGGTGACAATATTATTATAATCGGCGCCGGAGATATCGGTTGCGAAACAGCTGACATGCTTTCCTCAGAATCAAAAACTGTGACGATTGTCGAATTGTGCAATGAGCCATTAATGAGGATGAAAGAGATTCCAAAACAGGAACTCCTTAACAGACTGCAAGAGAAGGGCGTATCAATTATTACTACGTGCAAGGTGATGGCTATCAAAAATGGAAAAGTACTCATAGAAGATAAAAGGGGTCCGGCAAAAGAACTGAAGGCTGATTCTGTCATTGCTTCTGTCGGAAGCATTCCTGAGAATTCTCTCTATGATGCTCTTAAAGATAAGGTCAAAGAAATATACAGAATTGGTGATGCAAAAGAACCCGGCAACATCGGGGCGGCATTGCGAAGTGCGACAGAAGTCGGGGTAAAGATGTAGCCATAACCTTCATGCTGTGCAGGATTATATATTTTTGAATCTGTTGATTACGCAGGCTGAGATTACTCTGACAAGAAGGGCAATCACATAAATGGCCTTGAAGGTTTCCAGGGATATCTGAAAAGGAGACTTGCCGCCAAAGGAGGTATTCGCAAAGAACGTCTTCCTTTGTATCTTGCTGAATATGTATGGCGGTATAATCATAGAAAAATGTCTGTTCATGAGAAAACTGATAAAATGTTATTGCTTCTTAGAAGCATGTTATTCTCTTAAAATCGTGTGGCTTCAATGGGACTTTACCCTTATTTTATTGAGAGCTCTTAAATTTAAAATCTACAAGACAAAGTTATAAGGGCGTTAATTTAATTAGAACAAAAGGATAAAACATAAACGATGCCGAGAATATATCTTCCTATATCTGAAATCAAAAACAACAGGATATCAATTACCGGTGAAAAAGCAAGGTATCTCAATTCTGTTCTCCGATGCAGAAAGGGAGACGATTTAATTATCTTTGACGGGAAAGGAAATTGTTACAGGACAAATGTAATAGAGGTTGATAAAAGGGAAGTAGTCACTGAGGTAGAAGAAAAATTTCCATGCAATACCGAATCGCATATAAACATCACTCTTATGCAGGGTATTCTCAAAGGTGAAAAAATGGACATGGTTATTCAGAAAGCAACAGAACTTGGAGTGAGAGAGATAATTCCTGCCATTACTGAAAGAAGCCAGCTAAGACAAACCAGGAAAGTTGTTCGCTGGAGAAAAATAGCAGAAGAGGCATCAAGGCAATCAGGACGAAGCATGATACCTATCGTTCATGACCCAATGGAGTTTAAAGAGTTTTTTTCTAAACAAACATATATAAATTATCCCCCTCAGCCTCCACTTATAAAGGGGGCAGTTAAAGGGGTTGGTTTTATCTTTTATGAGGAAGGAGGTATGAAACTATCAGAGGCTTTTGCTTCTCTCGTACCTTATCCTTCATCTTTTTTTGTTGTCATTGGGCCTGAAGGCGGGTTTATAAAAAAAGAAATCAATCTTGCAAAAGAAAAGGGGCTCATCGTAGCATCTTTTGGTGAAAGGATTCTCAGGGCAGAAACCGCAGCAGTCGCAGCAGTAACTTTAGTGCAATTTTTATTGGGTGATATGTGTTAACTATCTCTCTCTTCGATAGAAGTAATTATGTCAACCGGAATTGTAATCCAGCCACTTTCTGATTCGAGGTGAACTTCTTTTTTTCCTAACTCAATTAGTTTGCCAGTATAGGTTATATCCGCTGTTTTTACATCAACAATCTTCCCGACCAGATTATTCAAAGTCACCTCCCGGGGATTTACTATCTTCCAACCTTTTCTTTATTAACTTCCTGTAATTCTAATTTTTAACAATTTTAAATTCAATCCGTATTCAGAACAATCAGGGTGTTTATATAATAACACGCCCTATATACTAATATTCTGAAAAGATCCGGGTTCTGATGTATGATCACTTATTATATGTTCTGATATATTCTCGCATCTGAGAAGTTTTTGTTTTATACTATAAAAAAGGAAAATTGATTTTGGGAGGGAAATATGAGACTCGTAACACGTGGAGACCTTGACGGAGTGACATCATCAGTTCTTCTTACTACCATGGAGAAGATTAATTCATTGGAATTAATCCACCCGCAGGACATTACTGACAAGAAATTTGAAATTACAGGCAATGATATTGTTGTAAACCTGCCGTATCATCCCAAATGTGCAATGTGGTTTGATCACCATGAGATTACAGAAAGCAATGAAAAGCCTCCTGATAATTTTGTTGGGAAGCACTCGATAGCGCCGAGTGCTTCAAGGGTAATATACGACTATTATTCTTCGGATAAACTAAAAAAATATGAATTCCTTGTCAAAGAAACAGACCGTTTTGACTCTGCCCATCTGACGATGAAGGACGTAACCGACCCAAAAGGAGTAATACTCCTCGGTTTTACTATAGATTCACGCTCCGGCATAGGGAGGTTTAAGGAATATTTTGAGCTTTTAGTACAATGGTTGAAAAAAATGTCAATAGATAAAATACTTTCACAGCCTATTGTTGTTAAACGAGTAGAACTGCTCAGGGAAAATAATTCAGCTTTCTTGAATCTTCTTAAACAGAATTCAAGACAGGATGGAAATGTTGTGATTACAGACTTCCGTTCTCTGGACAGAATGCCTGTCGGAAACAGGTTCCTTGTGTATACTCTATTCCCTGATACTAATGTATCTGTCCGTGCTCAATGGGGGCCCGGGAAATATTTTGTAGCTCTAACACTTGGGCATAATATATTTAACAGGACAAGCCTTTCTAACTGCGGGCAGATATGCAGTAAATTTGGGGGAGGAGGACATAAGGGTGCTGCTGCATGTCCGCTGGAGCCGGATAAGGCAGACAATCAGATTGAAGAAATAGTTAAGATATTGAAAAAAGAGGATTGATTAAAAAAATAAACTTCAGGTAATTTTTACAAGGCGGTAAGATGGCAGTTTGGGTATTCATTTCTTTAATATTTCTGTTCTTATCCTGGGTAATATTTATATATAACAGACTGGTTACTCTTCGAAATGAGGTTAAGAACGCCTGGTACCAGATTGATGTTCAGCTTAAACGAAGGCACGATCTTATACCAAACCTGGTAGCAGTCGTTAAAGGGTATATGGAATTTGAGCGTAGTACTTTGGAAGCTGTTACGTCTGCCAGAACAAGAGCATTATCAGCTGTAAGTATGCATGAAAAGGCTTTTGCAGAAGACACGCTGACCCTGGCGCTCGGGAGGCTTTTTATAGTTATGGAAAATTACCCTTCACTCAAGAGCAACGAAAACGTCATGCAGCTTCAGGAGGAACTCACATCGACAGAAAACCGTATCGCATTTGCAAGGCAGCTTTATAATGACCTCGTCGCAAACTTCAGGACTAAACTCGAGGTTTTTCCTGATAATATTGTAGCTTCTATATTCGCCTTCCAAAGTGTGGAATTTTTCTCTTCGGAGGATACTGATAAGGGTCTGCCTGTTGCGGATATCAGTGCGCGCACAAAATGAAGAAAAATCTTAATAAATATTCTCTCGATGAGTAAATATTCATTAGCTTATCTCGTTTATATCGTCGATTGATGAAACTTAATATGACCTATGCCACTGACGTTCATTGATATAGAAAAAAAGAAAAGCTGGAGAATAAGTGTTCTTTTCATTATTTTGCTCGTCATGTATTTCTGTGTTTCAGTTGCATTGTTTCTGGGTCTCGCTTTTATTTTCCCGGTGCAGTTCTTAGGTTCAGGCTTTCTTCTGTTTAGGGAACCACTTTATCTTTTGGTATTAATTGTTATTTCACTTATCATTGCAATAATACATTTCAGTTTTTCAGCGTTTGGTGCTGCCGGCTCTATAATGCGCAGCCTCGGCGCTTCTCCGCCAGACCCTGAAGACGGCGTACATAGACGACTGATGAACATTACGGACGAAATACATGTTGTGACGGGAAACAAAAGACAGATGAAATGTATGGTAATCCCGAGCCTGTCAATGAATGCCATGGCAGCAGCTGATTTAAAAGGTGATGCTGTTATTGCGATAACAGAGGGTCTTCTTTCAAGACTGACAAGGCCCCAGCTTGAAGCTGTTATGGCACATGAAGCTTATCATATTTTATCGGGAGACTGTCTCGATACTACGGTTGCTACCAGTCTTTTCGGCATGTATGCGTCTATGTTAGAAAACCTCAATGATGAGGACTATATGGGATTCTATCTTCTTTTTTTTCTTTTCTCGGTTTTATTAACAATGAGCAGCATACTCAGTATGTTTATTTCCAGAGAACGCGAATACAGGGCTGATGCAGCTTCATTGCGTATGACCAGAAATCCTCTGGCATTGGCAGAGGCGCTCCATCTGCTTTCAAGGAACTGGACAGGCGTAGGTGTTATTGGAGGAGGGCTTGAGATGCTCTGTATTACCAATCCGAAAGCAACTGAACTGGAGAAGTCAGGGTCATGGTGGGCTGACCTTTTTTCTACTCATCCACCGATTGGAAAAAGGATAAAGATATTATTAAAAATGGCCCGCATCAACATATCAGAATTTGAGGAAAAGGCATATTCAAAAACAGAGACTCCTTATATATCAGAAACTCCTGAGATTTTATATTATGCACTTGATACCAGGCATCAATGGCAGGGACCATACAATTTTGCAGAACTTGTCTCTCTATCGTGGCTTTCGCCCCGCACCTGGATCAGTAAGGGATCGGCAAATACCGTAGAGAGGGCGTCTGAGGACAGTTCGATAAGTGAGATATTCAAAAATCGCCTCAGTCAATCAGATGGAGAGGTATCAGCATTTTCCTGTCCCTTGTGCAAGCAACCACTGTTTGAGGTGTCATACGAAAAAACAAAAGTTTATCAATGCAATTTCTGCGGTGGGATGCTTGTTGAAAATGATAAAATTCCAAGGATAATCGCGCGAACGGAGAAGCGCTTTACGGACAGGGTAAAATCCGTGGCAAAGGCAGTATTGATGGATAATCAAAGGAATCTCATGAAGAAAAAGTTAAGGGGTGCAAAAAAAAGGTTTCAATCTGTTATTTTATGCTCAAAATGCAGAAACCCCATGTTCAGGACGTTCTACAGTCTTGCGTATCTGATAGAGATAGACAGATGTAATGTTTGCAATGTTACATGGTTTGACATGGATGAACTCGAAATGCTCCAGTGCGTTATAGAGGACAGGATTATCCCTGGATTAAATTTATAAACAGAAAGCCTCGGGTTAAGTTTTTAAAGATTTTCAAGGGGTATTAATAATCAGGATAAATAATCGGAAGCACCTTGTTCTTATTTCTCATAGATGCCCTGATTATGAACCACCTCAGCCCCGATTAAAAAGATGCATGAAGAATAGAACACCCACAGCAGGAATACAACAAATGCAGTAAGCGGTCCGTATATTGTTCCGTACACAACAATTGTTCCGACATACCAGGTAAACAGGTGCTTGGCAATTTCAAGGAATGTGGTTGTAAAAAATGCACCGGTTAATGCATGAGAGGTTTTTACCCTGGTTTTAGGGAAAAACATATAAATAATTGTAGATGTAAAAAGAATCATTATAAAAGGCACTACATAACGTATAAGAAACCATGCAATCAAACTAATCCTTAATTCAGGGAAACTTGGTTTTAATATTTTTAATAAATGAATTAGGGATGTGGCAACAAATGAAATGAAAAGCATTAAGACAATAACCGTAACAATAAACAATGACAGGATGATTGACCATATGAGTGTCCTTTTCTTTTTAACCTTGAAGATTACATTCATTGCATTCTCAATAGAGGAAAAAACCGAAAAAGAAAAAAGTCCATATAGCACCAGGCTTAATAGTCCGATACCTTTAAAAGCAATAAGTTTTCCTAACTGTTCTGTAATCTCCGAAGTTATTTCAGGGAAAAATTGAATAAGTTTTCTTGAGAAGAATTCATAGAAACCATGATATTGTCCGAGCAGGGAACCGAATATGGTAATCAAAAAAAGGCAAAATGGCACAAGTGCCATCATGGTAAAGTAAGAAATGGATCCTGCAAGCATAATCCCGTCATCTTTAAAAAAATCTATGAAGCTCCTTGTAATAATTTTTAAATATTTCATTAAATGCTATCCCTTTTTTTCGGCTTGATATAGATCCTTACAGGTGTTCCCATAAATGAAAACCTGTTCCGTAGCCCCTTTTCTATCTGTCGTATGGCAGCATCTTTTATGGCAGAGGTGTAATTGGTAAAAACCACAAAGGCAGGGGGCTCTGTTTTAACCTGAGTGATATAATAAATCTTTACTGCCCTGCCTTTATATGAAGGCAGGGACAACCTTGAGGCAAACTCTTTGAAAAATTTGTTCAGATCTGCTGTAGATATTCTCTTTTCCCTCTCTTTTAATATGCCGTCAATTATTGGAAATATATTTGTAATGCGTTTTTTACTCAATGCTGATATGGTTATAACTGGTACATATTGCATGAACCACATTTTCCTCGCCAATCTGCGACATAAACTTTCATATCTTTCTTCAGGCTTATCAACAAGGTCCCATTTGTTTAACAGAATGATAGCGCCTTTGCCGTAGCCTTCAACAATACCGGCGATTTTCTGATCCTGCTCACCTATGTCTTCACTTGCATCTATTGCAATCAGTGCTATATCACATCGCTCTATGCTTCTGATCGCTCTGACCATAGAAAACCTTTCGATTGAGTACCCTACCTTACTCTTTTTCCTGAGCCCTGCTGTATCTATTAATAGGTATTTTCTGCCATAGTAAGTACAAACAGTGTCTATTGAATCTCTTGTTGTTCCGGGAACAGGGCTTACGATTAATCTCTTCCTGCCAAGAAGGGTATTTATCAAGGTGGATTTCCCAACATTTGGTTTTCCCACGACTGCAATCTTTGGATAATCAATCTCTTCCTCAGTGTATAAAGGTAAAAAAGAAGTTAATTTGTCCATGAAATCATCATACCCGTAACCTGTTGCAGCAGAAACCGGCAATAGTTCTTCGGCACCTATAGGATAAAAATCGTAAAGCCTATCTTCACGTGTAGGGCCGTCTATCTTATTTACTGCCCAGAGTATTTTTTTCCCGGAAGCCCTGAGCAATCTTGCAAGTTCCATGTCAGCCGGCGTAAGTCCGTCTTTACCATCCAGCAGGTGGATTATAACGTCTCCTTCCTCAATTGCAAAAACAGCGTGTTCTTTAATCTGAAGGAATATGTCCTCTGGAGGTTGTGGATAAAAACCTCCGGTGTCAACAATAATAAATTTTTTCTCTTCCCATTCTGCATCAAGATAGTTCC
>MHEF01000019.1:9017-12878 GCA_001805125.1 Nitrospirae bacterium RBG_13_39_12 | reverse complement strand
TAACACCAGGAACATCTTCAACGATCGCTGCATGCGACATTGTCATCCTGTTAAAAAGGGTGGACTTGCCTACATTCGGTCTTCCGACTATAACTACAACGGGTTTTGCCATAAATTTTAATTCAGTAGTTTAACAGTTTAGAGTTTATTTTTTGTAAGGTGATTGACTGTATATGAAAACTCTTCTACAAGATTTATCCAGAGTTCTGCCAGATCCTTCATTAAAATATCGAATTCCTGATAGGAAGGTATTTTTTCCATATGTTCTAGCAAAGAATCACAAAAATACCAGTTGCATCCCGAGGGTCTGAATGAGCGTTCCAGAGCACAGCCATTTTCAGAAAGGAATTGACACGAATCCGTATCATTCCTTCCGAACTCATAATCGGGTGGTTTCAGACCGAGTGCATGGATATATACAAGATCTTCATATTTGTAGTAGCCATGCTCGCTGATACAGCAGACATGCTTACAATAGGGACAAATTACTTGGGTATTTTGCTGGATCAAGGGATTAATCTTTTTAATTCCATCCCTTATTTTAAGTGCGATCTCTCTTGTTTTTTCTAATTCATACCAATGGCCAATAAAGACCTCTTTTAGCTGCTGGTTGGTCTTATTGTATGTATGCTGGTCCCTGCAGCAGGAATCCTCTGCCATCTAAACCTCGAAGATAAAATCTATCTCTACAGGGGAGTTAAGAGGCAGAACGTTCACCCCGACTGCGACCCTGGTATGTCTGCCTGCCTCACCAAAGATTTCGAATATTAAATCAGAGGCAGCGTTTAAGACTTTTGGCTGGTCTGTGAAGTCGGGCGCTGAAGCAACATATCCTGTAATCTTGATACATCTTTTAACCGTATCGAGGCTCCCTATATTTGACCTTAGAACTGATAGAGCATTGATTGCAGCTGTCCTCGCTTCTTTCTTTGCCTCATCAATGCTGATGTCTCTACCGACTATGCCATGTCTTACAAGTTTACCGCCGACAGAGGGCAATATACCGCTGAGAAAAAGAAGGGTCCCTGTTCTTACAGCAGGTACATATGAACCAAGAGGAGTCGGAGTTTCCGGAAGTTCTATCCCTAATTGTTTAAGTTTTTCTTCTGGTGACATTTTTTAACTCAATCTCGTAGTTTATAATTATTATACCCTGTGGTCTCTGCCACAGTTCCAAATTTCCGTCATTCCGGCTCTTGTCCCCGCTTTGTCGGGGATCGGTCCGGAATCTTTCCGGAAGGATTCTCTCCTCGGCGAGTCGCTGAGGTGACCCGACCTCCCGAATCCCGAAAGCCTTCGGGACGGGATTGCGGGAATGACATGAAAAAATAAACATTTAAATAATGGACGCCCTGCGGTCTCTGCCGCAGGGTTCTTCACAAAAGCGATAGGACATAACATTTCCACTCATTCTCGGTCGTTCCGACCTCCGAGGAATCCCGATATACATCGGGATAAATCCGCTCAAATTCTATGTCCTATCGCTAATCATTTTTAATTAAACTTTTACAGTCCAAGCTCCTCAGGTGTTCCGATTCTTCCCAGCACAGCCGACGCAGCTGCAACTGCCGGGTTAGAAAGATAGACCTCGCTTTCCGGATGACCCATCCTGCCAAGGAAATTTCTGTTTGTTGTTGCTATTGCCTTTTCACCTTTTGCAAGTATTCCCATATGTCCTCCAAGACATGGACCGCATGTGGGAGTGGATACTACTGCTTCAGCCTCTATAAATATATCCAGCAGGCCTTCTTTCATCGCCTGCTTGTATATCTTCTGCGTTGCAGGTATTACAATCATCCTGACATTGGGGTTGACCTTCCTGCCTTTTATAACAGTCGCAGCATCTCTTAAGTCTTCAAGGCGGCCGTTTGTGCAGGAGCCGATAACAACCTGGTCAATAAGAACCTCAAATAATTCTGCTGCAGGCCGTGTGTTTGATGGAAGATGGGGACATGAAACTGTTAAAGGTATCTTTGAGCAGTTATATTCACGAATCTCTGTATATTTTGCATTTTTATCAGATTTAAAAAATACAGGAGGTCTCTTGGCTCTTTTCCTTACATATGATTTTGTTATTCTGTCAGGCACAATAATGCCACTCTTTCCACCGGCTTCAATGGCCATATTACACATAGTAAGCCTCCCGTGCATGGGAAGGTTTTTTATAGTCTCTCCTTCAAATTCTATCGACATGTAAAGTGCACCATCAACACCTATATCTCCTATTGTGTAAAGTATCAGGTCTTTGCCACCTACCCATTTGTTGAGTTTCCCGTAATAGATAAATTTGATCGATTCGGGAACCTTGAACCAGATTTCTCCTGTTGCCATTGCAGCAGCGACATCTGTTGATCCAACGCCTGTTGAGAAAGCCCCGAGTGCTCCATAGGTGCAGGTATGGCTGTCAGCACCAATGATTAAATCTCCCGGCACAACAAGTCCTTCTTCAGGGAGAAGCGCATGCTCAATCCCCATCCTGCCTACTTCAAAGTAAAGGCTGAGATTATGTTCCCTGGAAAACTCTTTTAGCATCTTGCACTGCTCAGCTGCCTTGATATCTTTCTGGGGTGCGAAATGGTCGGGGATTAATGCAATCCTTTCTCTGTTAAAGACGTTTATTGCCCCTATCTTTTTAAATTCTGATATTGCAATAGGTGCGGTTATATCATTTGCGAGTATAAGGTCAACTTTTGCATTTATTAATTCGCCGGGCGTTACTTTTTTTTTGCCTGAGTGTACAGCGAGGATTTTCTCGGTAATTGTCATTTCCCACCTCTCGATTACTGAATAACAAAGTTTTATTTACGTGCCAAAGACGCAAACACGAATATTATACCTCAAAAAAGACATAAAGATTCTTATACGAAAGTTTATATTTATAAAATATTAGAAATCTCTGCACACGACTCATAGAGACTGCAGCCTGTGGTGATGTGACTCAGGCAAGCTTATTATCTGCTTGTTGTAATATAACTGAACTATTTCCAGGTTATTTTTGACTATATTAACTATTTTTTTCTCTCGAAAGCCTTGCCGGCTATAAGCACAAATATAATTGATATGACGATAATTACAATTGCGTCTGCCATAAACGGAAAATCAGGTCCCATAGGTCCTGTTTCATGCGGAAAGATTGCATGTTTCATCGCATCAATTCCATAAGTCAGAGGGTTAAGTTTTGAAACCATCCTGAGGATATCCGGCAAAAGTCTTACCGGATACATCGCACCTGACAGAAAAAACATCGGCATGATAATGAAGTTCATAATTACACTAAAGCTCTCATAACTCTCATAGAAAGTTGCCAGTACAATCCCGAAGGAAGATATGCAAAATGATACAAAAACACATATGAAGATAACCTGTATAATTTGCAGGAGACTGAGTTTAAACCCTATCACCGGAAAAAGAGCGAGAATAATTATTGCCTGTAAGGTAGAGACTATTGTACCGCTCAATGCCTTGCCGATGACAATGGAGAATCTTGACACAGGAGCTACAAGTATTTCTTTCATGAACCCGAATTCCTTGTCCCATATTATAGAAATGGAAGAAAAGATGGAACTGAAGAGAATTGTCATACCTATTATCCCCGGGAAGATGAACTGGGTGTACGGAACGCCTGTATCACGCGGAACCAGTCTGGATATTCCCGCACCAACTATGAACAACCACAGGAGAGGCCTTGCTATTGCTGAAATGAGACGGCTCCTCTCTCTTACGAATTTTTTGAATTCCCTTGCTACAATTACATAGATTGCATTAAGTTCCATTAAAATATTTCTCTAAAAACTGCAGTTTTTAATGCCTCCTCCTGTAGGCACGTACAAATTCCTTGACACCATCGTTCTGTGAGACTTC
>MHEF01000019.1:0-8945 GCA_001805125.1 Nitrospirae bacterium RBG_13_39_12 | reverse complement strand
AATGACTTTTTCACCGATCATTCTTATCATTTCCGGTATGCAGGTATCACCCATGGTACATGTAATATAAAGTTCTTCTTCTTTTTCTGATACATCAAGTTTGAATAATCTTTCGATCTCTTTTTTAGCAGCTGAATTATCGGTGGTTTTTATGTAAACGATGTCACCGCCGATTATATTTTTCAATTCGTCAGGACTACCCATGGCAATTATCTTTCCTTTGTCAATAATTGCAATCCTCCCGCAGACCTCAGCCTCTTCCATGTAATGAGTAGTCATAAATATGGTTACATTGTGTTTCTCAGGGAGTTCTGCTATAAATTCCCACAGGTTTGTCCTGCTCTGAGGATCAAGCCCGAGTGTTGGTTCATCAAGAAAAAGTACCCTTGGCCTGTGTATCAAACCTCTTGCTACTTCAAGCCTGCGTTTCATGCCACCGGAAAATTTTTTAACAAGGTCGTCCTTTCTTTCATATAAATCTACAAACTTCAGGGCATCATCTACACGGTCCCGCATTCTGGATTTTGGAACATTGTAGAGATAGGCATGAAAGATAAGGTTCTCATAGGCAGTAAGGTCTTTGTCGAGAGTTGTATCCTGAAAGACTATCCCGATTGCTTTTCTGACCTCGGAAGGCTCTTTCATGCAGTCATGACCTGCAATAAAAGCACTCCCTGATGTTGGCGAAAGAAGTGTGCAGAGGATGTTTATTGTAGTAGTCTTTCCCGCTCCGTTTGGTCCGAGAAAGCCGAAGATTGTACCTTCATCCACCTCAAAAGAGATATCGTTAACAGCGTCAATGCCGTTGAATTTTTTTATCAGGTTTTCAACTTTGATTATTGACATATTGCCAGTACTATTAAACCTTGTCTTTCAGTATATAACAGCGTATAAAGTTATTCCGTGTGCTAAACAATGAATTTTCTATTGATATATACTTTATCACAATATAACAAGGCAAGGACAGGCGGAGGACTTCATTTCTCAGACACTATAATTAGAGCGCCTTCTTCATAAAAGAAAAATACCTGAAGATTCTTGAGATGTGTGACTTTTACCTGATAATAAATATCGAGGGAATTTAGCCGCAGGAACAAACCACCTAAAACCAAACCAGTCTTATCCCAGATCGGCTGGAGGGCTTTATTGGGTACTGTCTACTTCCTCTCTGAGCTGTTCAGCAACATAGCCAATAGCTACGTCTGGTGTCTCTGCCTGAACTGTACTTATATGCTTGAATCCACGCTTTACTATATTTCCTCTTCTCCAGTCATTACCTTTGACGCCTACAGTTATAAACAAGGCGACCTGGACGAGAAGCATTATCAAAACACCACCCTCACTTCCCTCTTGTTCGAAGGCGGTTTCGATGAGGATTAGAGCGAACAGAATCCCGAAAAACGCAAACCCGATACCCCACATCCTTTTCACAAACGCCCAAATTCCTGCGAAGAAGAAGGCAGGCCATCCAAAGCCTTGCTTTACGGCCTGAACCCCTTGCGTCGGATGCTTGAACACGTCAAATGTTCTCATTGTTCCTTCCTTTTTTGAATGCCCAAAGAAAAAAATAACCCGCAGGGACAACCACCCTAAAACCGAACCAGGTCTATTCCCTTTTGTTCTGGGCTATGCCTCTACATGAAAGCAATCCATAACACGTAAAGGCTATTTTAAAAAAAAGAATCTAATGTGTATACAAAGTATAGATTTTTTTATAACAAATACAAATGCTAAAGATTTTCTACAAAATAATGGTTTTAATGAGACAACTGTATTGTCTATATCAAAATATTTTGTGCGAATAAGATGAACCTTTTTCTTGATTCTATTGTATAAATTTCAGAGCTTATTCCTTCGCCTTCTCTATTGATAGCAATTCAACATCAAAAATAAGTGTAGAATTTGCCCCGATATTCCGCCCGGCCCCGCGTTCTCCGTAGGCGAGATTAGAGGGAATAAATAGCTGCCACTTTGAGCCAACTTTCATCAATTGCAGTGCTTCTGTCCAACCAGGGATTACACCGTTAACCGGAAAGGTTACCGGTTGCCCGCGTTTATACGAACTGTCGAACTCAGTTCCATCGATTAGTGTCCCAAGATAATTTACTGTTACTGTATCGGTTAACTTGGGGATTTCGCCATCGCCTTCTTTGATTACCTTATATTGCAAACCGCTGGGTAGAGTTACGACGCCTTCTTTTTTCTTGTTCCCGGCAAGAAATTCCTCTCCTTCTTTCTTGTTTTTATCAGCGAGTTCTTTCATGCGTTCATTGTTTTTGGTTTGGATTTCTTTTTGCAGAGCAGTTATGGTATCACGAACTTCCTCATCGGTCATTAATCTCTCACCGCCTGTAAGTGCATCTTTAATGCCTTGAGCAATAATGTCCGGATTAACATCAACTGATTGATTCTTCAGGTTGTTACCAATACTTATCCCCATGCTGTAACTGGTCTTGTCCTTAGCATCCTTCAGAACCATTTTTTCTTCAGCGTTAACCTGGCCTGTCAGAAGCAAAATGCTTAAAACTGCTATCAACTGTAATTTCATACTCCCTCCTTTATTAAAAAATATTTCCATTTAAACTGTGCAGTAACTATACAAAGAATTATTTACTGTCTGAACAAGTTTTGAATATTATAAGCCTGTTTTAATGAGATTGTCCATATTTACAAAAACATAATGCATAAAATCAGATATAAGATTATAAACAATATAAGATATAGTCTACTTATTAAGGCGGTCATTAGTAAGGCGACATTCTTGTCACTTTTTGTCATTGTCCCGAAAGCATTCGGGATCCGCAATCCTTCTGGTTTTTTCAGAAAGATTCTCTCCTCGGCGAGTCGCTGAGGCGACCCGACAAGCGGGAATGACATCAATGTAGCTTTTATTATAGCCGTCTTAGTATTATGGGAATTATAAGTTGACATCTGATTTGAATCAAGAATATGTCTTGATATAACCAGATGATAGTTCCCGGGTCAAGTTACTGGAATCTTGGAATCGGCAGAAACCCGGGTGATGTACTCAGAGATAAAGAAGGGGTTAAAACATTTAAAATATTAGGCAAGAACATGGCATGGCTGCTCAAAAGACTCTATGGGGAAACAAAATCAGTCAAGCCCTAATTTCTCAAACAACTCTACTATGACAGTATTTGATATAACTAATCCCTTTCTTGTTAGCCTGAGACAGCCTTTGTCAATATCAAGATAGCCCTCATTAAGCAATTCTCCACATACATCCGGGATATTCAATCCTAAATTTTCTGACTTCATGATGTTTATACCCTCTATCCTTCTCAACCCCAGGAAAACAAATTCTTTCTGGCAGTCGTTAAGGGTCAAGCTGGTTGATTCTGTCTCAGGGATTTCACCATGGTTCAATTTTTCTATATAATTGTCAATGTCCTTAGTATTTTCTGAACGAGTCCCGTTGACAAATGAGTGAGCTCCGGCGCCGGCTCCAATATAGTTCCCCATATCCCAATAATTAAGATTATGAATACATCTTTGCCCTGGTAATGCAAAATTGGAAATCTCGTAATGTTCATAGCTGTAGCTCGCAAGATAATCTATTACATGAGTGTACATTTCAAGAATTATTTCTTCATCAGGCATCTTGATCTTATTGGATTCTATTAGTCCATACAAGGGTGTTTTTTTCTCCGGTGTAAGTTCATAAGCTGAGATATGGGAAGGTGACAATTCGACTGCCTCTGAAATGGAATTATGCCAAGAGTTCTCTGTCTGTCCCGGTATTGCATAAATTAAATCTAATGAAAAATTATTGATGCCCGCTTTTTTTATTAACTCTATTGATCCTAATGAATCTTCTGAAGTGTGAATCCTCCCAAGTGTTTTCAGTTCATAATCGTTAAAAGATTGTATTCCCATGCTCAGTCTGTTAACACCGAGAGAAAGAAGGGTATTTATGTCTGGTTCATTTATTGTTCCAGGATTTGCCTCGACGGTTATTTCAGTGGAAGATGATAAATTAAAGTTATCGTTCAGGCATCTGAATATTTTTTTGAAACATTTATCAGGAAGGAGAGAAGGTGTTCCACCCCCTATATAAATTGATTTTAATGCATTGGTGGAGTTCTTTTTGATGTCCAGCTCTCTGCATAATGCGTCAACATAAGTCATTGCGTACGGCTCATAATAGCGCACGGAAGTGAAGTCACAATACAGGCATTTGTTTATGCAGAAAGGGATATGAATGTAAAGGAAATCAGCCATGAATTAAAATCGGCATACCTTTGTATAAGGATATTTTTGTCATTCCGACTTGTTCGGAATCCTTCTTTTTTTCTTTTTCATAAGGTGTTGGTTTATTGAATATCCTATTTTCAGAAAGATTCTCTCCTCGGCGAGTCGCTGAGGATACCAGATAAGCTGGAAGGACAGACTCTTAATAAGATGATATTCTATCATTTCACCTTCAACACTGCTAAAAATGCTTCCTGTGGCAGTTCAACTTTTCCTACCTGTTTCATTCGTTTCTTCCCTTCCTTCTGTTTTTCGAGGAGCTTTCTTTTCCGCGTTATGTCACCGCCGTAACACTTGGCGAGAACATCTTTTCTAATAGCTTTAACACTTTCCCTTGCAATAATCTTGTTCCCTATTGCAGCCTGTATCACAACCTCAAACATCTGTCTCTGAATAATCTCTCTCAGCTTTTCTGTCAACTCCCGACCTTTATAATATGACTTGTCCTTATGAACTATCAGAGAAAGAGCATCAACAACTTCGCCATTAATTAATATATTGAGCTTAACCAGATTTGATTTTCTAAATCCGATAAAGTCATAATCCATCGATGCATAACCCTTTGACAGAGACTTCAATCTGTCATAGAAATCCCACAGGATTTCGTTTAAAGGCAATTCATATTCTACCTTTACCCTGTCTTTTCCGATGAAAGTAAAACTCCTTTGAATTCCTCTTTTTTCCTTGCAGAGGTCCAGAACATGACCTATAAAATCCTTAGGCATGAAGACAGTTGCGACTACAAAGGGCTCTTCTATAGACTCGTATTTCTCCGGCAGCAGTGCAGGATTTTCGATAAAAAAGATCTCTCCGTTTGTTTTCATTACCTTGTAGACAACTGTTGGTGCTGTGCTCAGAAGTGACAGATCAAATTCACGTTCAAGCCTCTCCTTTATAATTTCCATATGAAGCAGTCCCAGGAAACCGCACCTGAATCCGAAACCTAGAGCCAGAGATGTTTCCTGTTCATAAGTAAAAGAAGCATCGTTCAGCCGGAGCTTTTTAAGGGCATCCTTCAGATTCTCATATTGATGCGGCAGGGTTGGATAAAGCCCGCAATAGACCAATGGTTTTATATCTTTGTATCCAGGGCATGGCTCCTCAACAGGTTTGTCAGCATCTGTTATGGTATCACCTATTTTTGTATCTGTAAGACTTTTTATGCCGGCAATTATATAGCCGACTTCTCCCGAGGATAAACCTTTAACTGCCTCCATCTTGGGCGAGAATATTCCAACCTGGAATACTTCATAGATATTTCCACTTGACATCATTTTGATCTTTCTTCCGGGCTTTACCTCACCGTCAAAGACCCTGACCAGGACGATAACGCCCTGATAATTGTCAAACCACGAATCAAAGATTAGAGCCTTCAAAGGCTTGTTATCATCTCCCTTGGGAGGAGGAATCCTTTTTACAATAGCTTCAAGGATTTCTGTTGTACCAGATCCTTCTTTTGCGCTTGCAAGCAAGGCATCAGAACAGTCAATACCGATTGCGTCTTCAATTTGTCTCCCTGTTTTTTCAGGGTCGGCGCTTGGCAGGTCTATCTTATTTATTACAGGGATTATTTCGAGGTTATGTTCCAGTGCGAGATATGCATTTGCGAGTGTCTGTGCCTCAACACCCTGTGATGCGTCGACGACAAGAAGTGCCCCATCGCATGAGGCGAGACTCCTTGAGACCTCATATGAGAAATCGACATGTCCCGGAGTATCTATAAGATTAAGAATATAATCCTTACCGTCATCAGATTTATACAAAAGCCTTACTGCATGGGCTTTAATCGTAATGCCCCTTTCCCTTTCAAGGTCCATCGAATCTAGAACCTGTTCGGTCATTTCTCTATCGCTCAATGCCCCGGTATATTCAAGAAGCCGGTCAGCAAGTGTAGACTTACCATGGTCTATGTGGGCGATGATTGAAAAATTACGTATATTTTTTGTCATGTTTATAAAATGATTATATTTAAAACTTTATATTCTATCACAAATTAACACAGCAACTTAATATGCTGCTGCAATCATGAAAAAAAAGCACATGGTTATTTAGAAGAAAGAATCAGTTTTAATTTTTTACCGATAAAAGTTATATTACTATATTGTTTGTTAAATGATAACGGTATTCAATATATCGGACAGGTTAGCTTATGGTTGAAAGGATAAGGTTTATTAAACACGCCGGGAGAGATATCCTTCTCTTAGACTTCTCAAATTTTAATGCTGATGATTTTTTTGAAGCAATCGATTTTGCGAAAGATGTAATAGCATCGCAACCTGAAAAGTCACTTTTAACACTTACTGATGTGACTGGTGCAAGGTTTGACAAATATGTGACAATGGAATTAAAAGAGTTTGCCAGTCACAATAAACCTTATGTGAAGGCTGCAGCAGTGGTCGGAGTTAAGGGACTGAAAGAGGTTATATTGAATACTATAATGTTGTTTTCACAACGGAAATTTCATGCTTTTGACAGCATCGAAGATGCTAAGGAATGGTTAACAAAAAATTAAAAAATATTATTGATATCTGTAAAAAATATTAAGACAATAGTCACAATATTTCCTTTTAATAGTTTTATACAGCCTATCAGAATGTTCATATATTCTCAGAAGAGACAGGTTCTTATAATATTTAAAGTTCGCTGGTTTGTGATAAAATACCAATTTAAACACTTCTGTAATTTGATCTGGGAAAGCTTTACACCGAGGAGGGTGCGAGAATCATGGTGCACAGATATAAAGAAAGTTACACTATAGCTTTGATGTGTTTTTTTATAGTCTTTCTGATAATTGTCCCTTATAAAATAATTGAGGCAGAGGATTTTAACAAAATAAAGGCAGATCTTGATGACAGGGATTGGAATATCAGACTTGCCGCAGTTGAAAAAATAGGCAAACTCAAAAATGAAGAAACAGTAAATCTTTTGATGCAGGTTGCTGATGAACCCGGGGAGTACTGGCCGGTTAAGATCAAGGCAATACAATTGTTAGGAGAGACTGCAAATCCGGAAGCAGTAACACTTTTACTATTAATCTTTAATGACCCATTTCGCAATGATGAATGTCCGTCAATAAAATCTTATACAGCGATTGCCTTAGGTAATTTCAGGGATGAACCGAAAGTTGTTGACACTCTTATTGGCGGAGTAGATGACAGAGAGCTTCTTACGAGGGAAGCGTCAATACAGTCATTGGGGAAAATCGGGAGTCCAAAGGCGGTTTCGTATTTATTACAGGCATTAAAAGAAGAGAATATAACTATCAAACTAAGCGCTATAAAAGCCCTTGAAAATATTGGTGATCCCCAGGCAATCCCTCATCTAAAACGTATTGCAGAGACTGACAGCGATCCTGTTGTAAAGAGCCGTGCAAAAACTGTACTGGACAATTTTCGTCATATAAAAGAACATAATTAGTCATAAAAATATGTTAATAAATTATTAACTAGAAAATGTGTGTTTGGATTAAAAGTTACAAAAAGGACGAAAGATTATCAAGATATTTGAATTTAAATCAAGAAGGAAATGAGCAATAGGAAAACATTATATATCATAGGAGCAGGTGCTAGCAGTGAAGCTAAATTACCCACTGGCTATAAATTAAAAGAAAAAATAGCTAGCTTATTAAATATAAATTTTAAAGGTCCTTTTTCACAATCAAGCGGTGATATATATATAACTGAAGCCCTTAGAATATATCTTAAAAAGCCAGAGACTACTGAGAAAGATATAAATCCATATTTACATGCAGCTCGCCATATCCGAGACGCTATGCCTCAAGCTATGTCAATAGATAACTTTATTGATACTCATAACGATAATAAAAAGATTGAGTTATGCGGCAAATTAGCAATAGTACGCTCTATTTTGGAAGCTGAAAAGAATAGCTTACTCTATATAGATGATTCAAACATATATAATAAACTCAATTTCACAGCGATTGAAAAAACATGGTATGCAAACTTCATGAAGTTACTGATAGAAAATTGTACGAAAGAAAATCTGTCAAAACGTCTTATGTCTATAGCTTTAATCGTATTTAATTATGATCGATGCATAGAACATTTCTTGTATAACTCTTTTCAGAATTATTATGGTTTTAAGCCTGATGAAGCAGGTAGACTTGTTAATGAAATGGAAATATACCATCCTTATGGAGTTGTTGGCTGTCTGCCCTGGCAAAGTTGTCAAGATAGCCAAGCAATAAAATATGGAGAAAATCCATATTCAGAGCAATTGTTGAATTTAGCAAGTCAGATTAAAACCTTTACAGAAGGAACAGATCCCAATTTAAGCGAAATATTGGCTATACGTGAAAAAATGGTCAAAGCTGATGAAATTGTTTTTTTGGGATTTGCCTTCCATGAGTTAAACATGAAGCTAATGATGCCAGATTCATCTGAAGTTGATTCTACTAAGGCTATTTCTTTTTTTGGAACTGCGCAAGGCATATCAGATAGTGATTGTGACGTTATAAAAAAGAAACTCAGTAAGATATATAATAATTCTAAAAATATAATAAAAATAAACAACAAACTGGATTGTTATAGATTGTTCAAAGAATATTGGAGAAGCCTTTCGCTGAATTCACTATGACCTCGGATTCTGCTACATTTTTAATACAGTAAAATAGTAAAAATAACTTCCTGAAGTCTTGGTTCACACGCATTTGT
>MHEF01000018.1 GCA_001805125.1 Nitrospirae bacterium RBG_13_39_12 | reverse complement strand
TAAGGTCACTTTGTATTTTTTCATGTCAGCCTCACCAATTATGTTTGATGAGACAATATACAAAATATTATACGACATATTATACGACATTACAAGTATGACATGACACTAGATTAAATACTATTGTTTTTAATTCATCTTGTATTAACTATTTTTATTATAATTAACTATTTTAGTTAACTATTTTTGCATTTCAATGACTGGTATTTCACAATTCGGATAATCATTTTCCCAGCATACCACATAATCACATTTTATCTGGTTATGCTTTGGATTTTTAAAAGGAATAGACAATTCTTACCTTCTTTGAATGAATCTAACAATCCTCTCCCCCTTCCTCAATGGCCTATCCTCATCCGTAAACTTATGAGATAATCTCACGAAATAATATTGCACCGTGTCTGGCATATTAGGAAAGCGGTTGATCATTTCTTCATGAAAGGGGTCGAGTGGGGTGTCGATCATATTTTCTGTTCCTGCTGTTCACCGGAATTGAAGATGAGTTTGTGCATGGTGTATTTTAAGATTTATCACATAAGCTAATCTTTAATAATTATTTATTTTCTTTTGATTACCAATAGGAGAAAGTGGATATGAAACCACACACCGCGTAGGAAATATATATGGTCATCATGATCATCACTACCCCCGATATCAGTAATATGGTGGTAAACGGATTGAGAGCCCGGATATAGATGTTTTGAATTTCATTGATGGCAATTTTATTGTAATATTTTAACGATTCCGGGGTCGGGCCGCTGCCGGAAAATAAATAACCCTTCAGACTGTCATTTTCTAAGAAAGCATTATATAACTCGATCTTTGAGCTGTCAGCCTTTTCTACCACCACCAATTTGGGTTTTTCTGCCATGATCTCTTCAATCGGCTTATTTACCCTCTGCATATGATAGCAGCCGGATAAATGACCGGAGATCAATAAAATAATAAACGGTTTGAGCCAGATCGATCCATACCAGGTTTTCATGTTCATCGACAAATTATTAGTTCTGCCTCAGTCTGCCAGGGAATGCACCTGCCATCTGGGTAAACGCTTATGCAATTTAATCTACCCTTACTTCATCCAATGGGTATTTGTTTTCGTGCAAAGACTCCGGTATCAATCTATTTAGTTACTTCTTTAACCTATAGTTCTTTTGCTTTCCATACCTTACGTTTTCCCAATAGTCACTCCTGCCCTTTATGACTGGGTATACTCTTTACCCAGTTTGAAGGCTCTCTCCAGATAACCCCGTCTGGTTTCATCGTCCGCTATAGGCACACCATAGAAATAAACATGTTCAACTTTCTTGATCCCCGGGTAGCGCAATCCCCAGTCATCAATGATCCGCGTCATTGGTGCCTCCCAATCAGCCTTATAGTCCTCTTCTTTGAAGAGGGTCGTGCTGATGACTAAGGCTTTTTCATGATGAAGGAGGGGTAGTCGACCTTTCGCTTCACCGTGCCAACCTTCAGACGTTAAGGCATATGCATCACCGTAGGCAAAAACCCGTTCAAACCACCCCTTCAGAATAGCGGGAAAGTGCAGCCAGAACACCGGGGCAATGAAGGCCAGACCCTGGGCATTTTTTAGTTTCTCCCACTGGGCAATAACGTCTTTGGGCCGATGGTCGTGGATGAATTTCGCCACCGCTAAAGGATCCTTGTTACGGAGCCAGAGTGAGGCCATCAACCTCCGAAGGGGGCCTCCTGCAGAGTTCAACACCCGTTGTTTCAGGTCCATTTGCTCCAGTATATCCAACGGCATGCTTTCATGCACATAACTGGCAAAGTCCTGCATGCGAAATACCGGGTCAAATCGGATGGCATACAGGTCAACCACTTCACTAGTGTGGCCCGCATCCTCCAGTCCTTTGGTGAACTGCTGAAGAATAGCATGGCAAAATGACCTGGGATTTGGATGGGTGTACACTGTCAAAACCTTCATTATATAATCCTCCTGGTGTGACTATTGTCTGTATTGATTAGTAAAAGAAAGGAATGAGTTTTCTTGCTTTTTGCTGGTAAACGACATACTGCTCACCATATGCTTTCCGTAATCCATCTTCTTCCATGGGAATCAGCAGGAGGATCAACACCAGATAGATAGCAAACACCCCTAAGAAAGCCCATGACTGGATCAGGCAGGCTAAGCCAAGGGAAATACTCAACGCCGCGGTGTACATGGGATGCCTGACCATTTTGTAAGATCCGCTTATAATCATCTTATCTGCAGATCGAGGTGTGCTCCCCCCGAGCTGGTAGTTGTGCCTCAGGGTGATCAACGCCCATGCCATGAGGAGATACCCTGTCACATACAGCATCAACCCTGCGATCTCTAAAAACATCAGAATCCACGGCTCATTGATAGTCAAATGGGTAGGATCAATCGTTGCCAGACGACGAAGGATCAGTAATATGGCGGCCAGGGGATTTACCACTAACAAGAAAAAGAGGTTGAAGACATTGACGAGCTGCATCATCAGGTTACCTTTCGGTTCATCCAAAATGGAACCCGTGGCAACTTGTTTTACCAAAACCAGCATGCCTAATAGGAAAAGAATGGCGATTCCGAGAATCCTTTGATCGAGTAGATGCATCTCCTCCTCCTGAAGGTTGATATTCAAACCTAAGATCAAACAAAATTATCCGCTAAACAAACAGCTCTTAAGGCGCAGGAAAAAGTGTACTTTCGAAACTTTCTAAAACACAAAAAAACTGAATCAGCAATTCAAACTTTCTGAAATCCTCTTCGCATTGATGCGCATGTTCCGCCGCTAAAGCAGGAAGATGGCTTTCATTTCGTTTTTGGCGGTACCCAACCTGCAGGTGCCTCTTGCCAGTTTGAATCCGGTCTGGCAGGCTCTTCCTGATCGGGTCCCAGCCGTTCGGGACTGATCTCAGCAAAAACAAAATTCTCAGGAGCTACCGGAGATCCAGCGAGACGCCTTAGCAGCGCTAACTGACCTGCATGAGTCATTGCATCTGATAACGGTCCTTGAAGCAGCCGTTCCGCTGACATTCCTGCAAGCAGCGGTGAACCTTTCTCTAAGTGTTGAGCCAGATCACGAAGTATGTCGTGAAAACGCCCGATTTCTTCCTGAACCGACGGCAGGGGATCGGGCCAATAATTACCGCCAATAAAAAAAGTACGTGCGAATCCAAGCACACTCGTCATGTGGCAAATGATACTAGAAGGAGTACGTACGCCTTCCGCTGCTTGGAAAGAACCGAAGTCAACCGGAGCACCCCGCAACGCTTTCTGAGTACGATAGGCAAGCACCGCCAGAAAATGGTGAAGCAATTTTCGTTTTTCATCCATCATTATATCTACCTCAGTAGTCAGGACGCACCGCACGTAATGCGCAGGAATTAGGGTACTTAGAAAAAAGTTCAAAAAGATTAATCTATTTGAATATAAATATTGTCATCGGATTTGAATGAATTTACCCCATTCACCTTTATTTGTCAAGATCGTATTAATGCCAGCTTTGAATCCCTTCCTGGATTATTCAGTGAGTTTGCAGATTATTAAATACAACCGATTGGTAGCTTCTGATTCATCGATTGAGAATAGTCGAAAACGAGTATATTATTCTCTAAAAAACAAAACCAAATCTCGAACGGCTGATCGGGTAAAAAAATGATAGTCATCATGCTTGGAGCAGGAGGTCAGCGGGCGCGTTGAAGATTTTATACAAATATCTGTTTGGTGCGGGGCATTAAAAAGTGTCTGATGCCGTTGAGGAAATCACAAGTCAGATCCGATGCGTTCGTCAGTCAGGAGCAACTGAAAAATTATATTGTATTTTTCGGACAGGATATCTTTTTTCTCTTGAGTTTTCAGGACAAATATAGGTTGGGCGGCTGCCTGCCTATTCCGCTGCATTTTATCAGCAAACGACAACCGGCTATTTGCATACAATTCATCGGTGAACGATCGGCTCTGCTTTTTTCACTTGCATTACGGCTCTCTCATGATTTCCTTTAACCAGGTTATCGACTTTTGATGGTGTTGATAAAATACCTCTTCGATTATCATCGACAAAGCAAAACCACACCAATCCCCATATTGGCTCTGAAACCATCTTACCATTTCCTGCTCTTCACATAACTCCTCATTAAATATATATCTCGATAATATTTTCCGTTCCCAAAGCGGAATGTGTTTCAAGTACCTGGTCCGATGGAATTGACCAAGCATCGTGTAGAATACCGTTTGCTTTCCTATCCCATAGATCTTCAATAACTCCTTTTCGAGAATTTCAGTGCTCATTTCCCGAAGCTTTTTTTCACTGAGGTCGTTCTCCTGGAAATGCTTTGCGACCCGTAAGAGATTCTTCGCTCGATAACCTACTTTCAATTGTCGCAAGTCAGCTTTGGGTGGGAAAAATTCCTTGTAACTCCACAAGGCTGTTAACTCCACCCCATCGAATTCCAGGGGTGTTCCATACGCGGCCAACATATTGTTACCCATACTGATGGTCCTTTGTACGGTCGCATTTTGTAAGAAAACCGAGACAGTCAAGTTTTCATATAAAGAGTAAATGCTGGCAATACGTTTTCCATTATTTCGACGGATAATATTGCAGAGAAATGGATCAGAAACGTGTTGACCATAGAACTGGGAATAATCCATATCCAGCGAAAACCGAAATCGAAATTCTTCAAGCACCTATTCGATTACTTCTGTTCCTAGGGGTCGTTGAGAGTAAACATCCATCCCTAACTGGTGCCCATTTGGATATACCCGCAATCCAAGCAGAATATCATCCCATCGAAAAGAAACATAAAATCCATTGGGTGTATAGAGTTCTAACTTGGATGGAAAATGGGATGGAGAGTAAAAGGTTTTTTCAAACGAAAATAGACCTTCGACAAGAAATTTTATAGTGGTTTTTGAGGTTAGCTTTACTTTTTCCATAACTCGGGTTTGTAACTTACCCATTCTTGTATTATGAAAGAAGCAAGAAATAAGGCTTTGATATGCCGCCCAAGGCAGAGTTGACCCACTGCGCCGCACTAGAATCGGCTCACAGCTAGGTTCGGTTCGCCCTCTGGCATTTTTGAATCCACCAGTCAGGTCCAACGAAATGTTGGATTGGCCGGCATCCTGCTAGTTGATACTCAACATCGCGACGAAGTCTTCGGATCATCGGATCAGTGAAACTTGAGAATAGGCAGGTTCGCTCAGATCACGATTTCCACGCAATAGCTTCGCCCCAAGCTTCCGCAGCGAATATGTCTTGGTCTTCTCCCCAATCATCAAAAGACAGCTGGATTTTCTCCAGGGTTGTACTCTCTGTCAGATTATGCCGTAATACTGGACCTACGAATTCCTCACTCCTGAAGTAAACCTTCATGAAGTGACCTACTTTGCGAGCTGTCTCAAGAGTTGGAGTCCAACAATCGTATGACGCAGAAGATATTATTCGTGAGAAGCCCGCCTTCCGTAAGAATGAAACTTGGTTGCGTCCGAAGTAAGGATTGCCTCCGTTTCTTTTCATCAGTCGAATGAACACAGAAAACGCTTTCTTAGCATAGGGGTCTTTTGTTGCCAGCAAGAATCCCCCCCAGTCCCCGTGGCGAGCACCAAACACACCGTTACTCTTCAGAACACGGCGTATTTCGCTAAAGGCATGTACAGGATCTCGGAAATACTCAATTACTCCATGAGCAAAAATGGCATCGAAGGTATTGTCGTTGAAAGGCAAGTGGTTGAGATCACCAACCCGGAATTCTACATTGCTAACCTTCCTTGCGTCTTGCAGCATCCTCGCTCTTTCTATCTGAGCATTTTCGATGTCGATTCCAATCGCTTGCCCGGGCGAAACCAATTCGGCGAGGTCTATGGTAATAGAGCCCGGACCACAGCCGCAGTCAAGAATACTCATGCCAGACTTTACGTGATCTTTGAAAAACGCTGCGTGAGTAGACGCGTGACGGTCGGAAAAGAAATCCAGGAAATCTGATGCGAACCTAACTCGTTCGGAAGGGTCGCTCGTTGGTTCTTTCACAGTGCACCTCCTATGAGAAAAGAAATCCAAACATACCTGCCAAATACCCCAACCACTTCTGTCGTTCCAATTATCATGTCGCTCACTAGTTGTCTGGACGATCTGGCCATCCAACGAGCCTGTCGAAAAAGTCTACCTAAAGATACCTATTCGGAAATTAATTTCAAATTAAATTAAGGCATATCCTGATGGATTCTCTTAAATTTCAGG
>MHEF01000017.1 GCA_001805125.1 Nitrospirae bacterium RBG_13_39_12 | reverse complement strand
CCTCATGACATCTATTGATTCAAAATAGATACCACTTCTCTTTTCAACCTTTCCTCCACGTTGCAATTTGTCCCAGACAGTAGCAAACTCTTGCAAACTCTCTTTTAGAGGTTTAATCCCTATCTCAATCTTTTTTATTTTCATATCTCACGAAGATTTGAAATCCCATATCAATTCTGATATTAGGTATTATGTACCCTATATAGAAGAATGTCAAGAATACGAAGCGTTCAAGAGGGGAATCAAGACTATTGGCGGAGTTTTCTTTCAACCAATCGTCCATCTTTAAGGATATCCGGTTCTGCCTAAAAACATCGGAGAACATATCAGAAAGAGAAAACTTGACATCGGGTTGCTTCAAACAGAGGTAGCTTAAGATGATAGGTTTTACCGATTATCCTCAGTTTCAATATCCCTTAACTCTTATTGATTTCTTCATCAACTTAACGCTCACGAGTGTTCTTGTTGAAGGCAGAGTACACCTGCTACTCATCAACTCTGCGGAGAGGTTAATAATATTGATAACCAAAAGAAATATTCAACCTTCATAGGTCATTAGCCAAGTTCTGACACCCCATGGCTTTTCATCATTCCTCTAATAGTGTTCGGCCTCTGCATTACAGAGGTTGATGTCACTAAAAAGTGGGCATCCACCAAGGCAATTCTCAACAGACTTACAGCCTTGACAATTATTGTTAGCTAATTTGATTCTCATTTCAACAAACGGTTCTCCGGTCTGCCAAGCCTCGGACATTGACGTTTTAATTAAATCAACACCCTCTACCATATTGATCATGAACGAACAAGGATACATTTTTAACTGCTCTGAAACAAATGCTGAGAACCTTGAAGCCTCACACGCTTCGTAATACACCGGATTTATATTCATATATTTAACAATTCCCGAAATACTGCAACTATCAAACCCGACTTTGAACGGCAAGTCTCTTCTACTTATGAATTCAAAAAAAGAAATTAATTGAGTACTGTTTCTGAGTAATAAATTTGAATCCGTAAGCCTTCCGATCGGTTTATAATTAAGAAAAATTATAGCGTTAATATTACCTGGGAATTGGCCATTATTGAGCCATTTAATAGCTCTTTCAAGACTTTCGCTATGAAGAATGTAATGCAAATTGGTTTTTATTTTATATTCTGCAAGTAATTTTATAGCTTCTTCCATCTCAGTGTAAGGAGAATACGCGCTTACTGCCACTGCACCGCAGAAGTCTTTTGTGGCATTCAGCACATCTTTATTCAAGCCTCTGCCATTCGTCGTATATGATGGCACGATTCCGTATTTTTCTCTTGTCAGCTGTAACATTTTTGGAAATTCAGGATGTTGGTTCGGATTGCCACCACCCAGAGCGATTTGCAGGACATCCATCTCTTTGGCCTGAACCAAGAGATTTTCGTACTCGTTCAGGGTTATGTGACTACCGTTCGGCCCTGAATTCCGGTAACAAATTAAACAATTTTTGTCACACCAGTTTGTAATTGATATATCCAGCAATTCTGGTCCATGTCTGGCCCAGAAAGGTTCCTTATGGCCATTATCCTCTACTCTGGCAAAAAAACCAGTTTCTCGATTGAAGTATACACAGTAATTCTGATCAGGATATCTCTTCATTACTACGCAGTGTCTATGTGAACATTTAGTCACCATACACACTCCATACAGTTCAGGTAGAACACGTCATTTTCAATAATAAAGCTGTCAGTACAAAAGAAAGACTCAAATTCTTCATCGCTACTTAAGCTCCCAGCATAGATCTTTTTCCCCTCACTTTCAGCCTTAAGAATTTTGTGAAGGATATCCTCGGAAAATTCATCTTTTATGAAATCTTCAAAATTCTCATGCACGTTATTTTTATAATTCTGAAAGTAATTCCTTATAGGCATCTTATTATTCATGATTGCTCTGTATAAATTTTCAAATAAAAATCTGAAGGCTGATGTATTTGCAACTCCCAGTAACTCTAAAAATTGGTTTTGAGGTATTGTATTCTCAGAAATCAGGATGAACGATGTAGATGAGCTATTAGTTACAAAATCCATTTTTATTCTCACAGCTTATTCCCCCTTTAAAATTTGATTAATGCGCTGAAGCATTTCATCCGAGAATATCAACTGCCCAATAGAATAGTCACCATCTGCATATTTTTCACCGTGATACAATACCTTATTTCGAGCCATTTCTTTTGAGATATCCTTAATAAGCTTCTCATCGATGCTATATTTCTTATATAGGAACTCTTCAAAAGTAACATACTCTCGGGCGTAATATTTTCTATATTCATCAACAACATTGACTATCTCACAGGTTAAGGCATCATAAATTCGAGCCATGAGTTCACCTGCAAAACTATTGGATTCTACTTGTGCCTTCTTCAGAAACTGCTTTTTATTAACTGTTTTATTTAGAACGATGAAATAGCTATATTCCGCATAATCAAAAATCATATCTTCCTCTGGGATAATGCCTGGCATTACTAACCCGCATTATAAACTCGACTTCTTCTTTTGAAAACAAGCGAGGTACCTTTTTTTGTACTGTCATCAAGAAGTCAGACAATTCTTGATCAACCGGCGGAATATCTTCCACCTCTGCTGTTATACCTATTAGAGAAAGTACTTTTTCTTTACAAAATTCTGACGGAATCTTTATATCGCTCCGTACAAGATATGTCAGAATAGTCCATATGGAAGTGGATATTAGCTTATTTTTTACATTCGAGTGAGTCAATAGTTTTTTAACAGCAATATCAGGATACTTTAGAGCGTACTTTTCATATAAACCACGAATCGTCATATAAGCTATGTAATCATCTTTTAGTCCCAACATGAAGATCAATGTTTCAAAAAGCTTGTGGTATGCTGGGTATCTATTCAAATCTTTCTTGCCTAAAATGGCTTCAAGATTATTTATAAAATCATAGAGCTTCCAGTAAGCATGGCTCTTATAAATTCGGCTATCCTCTTTTGAAACGACGAAAACTGGAGCAACTAATTCCCCATATTGAGACTCGCCTAATTCGGAAAGGATGCTGAAAAGCAGATCGACATTGAGAATCCTGAAAGCTTCCGTATCGTATCTGTTAATCAAGGAAAGAACGATTTGCGATGACGAGGCTATATTTTCCTTAAAACGGGTCTTGACTAACTCAATGTCACGTTCAGTGATGAACTTGTCATCTGTTGAAAAAACACACTCCAAAAATAGATTATGAAACCACTCTTTGGCTTCTAAAATGACCGTCAATTCTGCATTGTTTAATCTTCTTGAAATATAAAACAAGTATTTACTTACGCCCTCCGACATAGGATGTGTGTGCTTCGTAAGTTCATCAATAATGCCCTCGAATTCTCTTTTGTCGGTTGAGAAAATGGCATACAGTAAATGATAGGCTATAAGAAAATCCCTAAATTCATCAAAGGTAAAGTTCAGCACCTCTCTTGATTCATCGAGAATACCCACATTGGCTTTCGTCAAATCTTTTCTCAATATTATATTTTCTTCAATGAGGGACCCCAGTTCCATCTCATAGTCTTTCTGGAATATATCTGATAAAGGGATATCTGCAAATGTACGCTGCTTAAGCATATACTCCACTATTTGCCTTAGCAGTTTCCTGAGAGTAATCCTTTCTCCAAGGTGAATGTTACAGGCAGATATTTTTTTCCTATCTATCTCATCAAGCTTAACCTCAAAATATTTTCGGAATAAATTTTCTTTGTAAATATCACGCAATTCCGGCAGGTGCAATAATGTGGCAGATGTGTGATCGCCATAAGCTTGACAAAATATCCTTAAGAGAAGAGGATCGTTCGTCAATTTGTCATAGGCTGGATTCCATATCAAGCTAACGGAAAGCCTAAAAAATCTGAAATATGCCCTCAGCATACGCTCCTTTTTTGTCGGATTCATAGAGTGGGTAAAGTCCTTGAGGAAAACTGTTTTGTTACTAAAGCTCGATCTTTCAAAGTTGTAGAAGCGCTGATTGAAATACTCTGATCTGCATGTAAAGATGACTTTCACGAAATCATACTTCAGCAAACTTTCTGTGAACGTCTCCAGTGCTTGAGAAAAGACCGAAATATTAATGTGCTCATTGAGACCGTCCACAATTAACGTGAAGGTGCAGCCATCTCTATAGCAGATATCTCTTATTGCCTCCAAAAAATCGCTCAAAGTTCCTTTAAGGGAATCACCGAACAATCTGCTTAGAATGTATTTGCCCATGTCACTCAAGTCGACATTATTAAAGTCAGCTGCTGTGAAAAAAACGGATAATAAGGATTTTTTCAGAATGACGTTTTCCACTAAATCGCATACGAAATTTGTTTTCCCTTGTCCCGCAGTTGATGTCAGAAAAAGCACTTTGGCATTAATGCATCTCAAAGAATCTAAGATCCTCTCTAGTTTTCGCGTGTGAGGCCACAGATTTTGAAACTTGTAATGCACTTCTTTGAAGAAATAGACTTTTTCTGCGGGAACCTTGGAGCGAAGGTTTTGACTACGTAATGAGACAAGTTCTTGAAGCTTGTCCTCCAGGATCGCAATCAATCTGTCACTTTTCTCCGCAATTTCACGAAGATGAACTGGGTGGGCGAGGTCTGCAGGAAGATTCACGGAGAAAGGAGGAATGCCGAGTTCATTCAGATATTTATTCAGAAATGTAAAATCAAGTCGCGTAATATCTTCGAGAATCTTATCCCAAAAAGATGTGGGATCCGTAAAATATCTTGCTTTATCTTTAACATCGTCAATTTCCATAAAAACATTCGGGATATATTTCGTGCTATTCTTTTGTTTCTGTATTTGATTATTAACAAGGTTGAAAATGTGTCCTCTTACATTTCTTAATGGTGAATCTAAATTGGAGGGATTATTAAGAAGTACTGATTTCGGAAGCTTTGACGTAAGCGTCTCACAATCTATGGTTCCAGCACTTCTCGCATATTCCGCAACTACTGCTGTAAGAGCTTCAAAAATTAATTTGGCCATTTCGGAATCTCTATTTTTTATTAAGTTAAGAAGCTTGTTCCAATTATTCCAGCTATCAACACTCCCTTCATTCTCAAGGTCAAAAGGGAGTATTACAAAGCCTTTAAGGAATTGCCAGAGTTCGTCATCCGTAATTGTTTGGCAAAATCTGCTCAAAATGGTCTTAAAAAGCGTTAGATAGTGTCTCTTCTTTTTGAACTTACTTGTTATTTGGATAAAGTCGGCGGCACAATTTGACGTTTTGGCCCATTGCAATAACTCCTGTAAATCTCGTGCTACTGTGCGAGGATAGCTCCCTATCTCTACACCTATGGCAATCCTATCTTTTTTTGTACTGAATTTGCCGCTCATAAAGAATTCCCAGCAATCCTTCAGCACATCTCGAAACAAATCGTTGTCAGAAAAAGTCAGGGCATGTTTCACTTGTATGGACAATTTTCTCGTGATATTACCATCTTTTGTCTCAACAACAATATCGTCTACTAAAAAACCCTTGTATCGTTGCTGAAACCGGACATTTTCAATTAGACCGTCAATTCCTCTGGGTATTTCAAGGGATAACAATGATACAAGGTAGGAAGCTCCAACCAGTTGTTCAAATGTCGCTCCTCCGGCACCGGTAGAGAAAGGATTTGAAATATGGAAGTTAATCATCTTGTCCGGACTTTTGTTCCGCATGCCTTCTTTTAGAGCAACGATCGATTTCGCATTATTTTACTTTATTCATTATGAAATAAGGAAGAACTCATAGCTATGTCGCATGTCAGCGTGAAAATTATCAAGAGAAATACACAGAATTATCCGATTGCGCAGAAATGCGAAGTACTGTGAGAATCAAACAGTCCAAGCGATTCGGTCATGACACTGGTTTCTATGTGTACTCCTCTTAAAAAGCCTAATAAATACGGGGCTTGGCCGAGGCTTGTGACAGTTTGCCTTCCTTGCAAGGTGAATGCCAAGACTTCGGCGTGAGCTCAGTCGAACGCTTGGAGGAACAAACCCTATTAGATAGTAAACATCTAACAGGGTAAAGGCACGAGCTTGCCTCTGGCATGAGTTTGAAGTTGAAGTGTAACGGAGATTTGAAATGTACCCTTGCAGTGCTGGCATGAATCCCGTTAGATGTTTAATATCTAACGGGATGATGCTGAAGCCGAAGGCTTGAGCTTCATCCTGATTGTTTTTATAAATCATAGCAACACTTAAAAATGGTTTCTTTCAGGAGTCTCTTTTGGGGTGAGGCCGACGGGAAGGAGAATTGTCGTCTTT
>MHEF01000016.1:12464-25281 GCA_001805125.1 Nitrospirae bacterium RBG_13_39_12 | reverse complement strand
CTGTGTTGCTGATCGCACGGAACTTCTCCTCGCTTTCTATCAGTGCTGTTTCTGCTTGCTTACGATTGGTGATGTCGTGGAATATCCCCTGGATTATTGGTTGTCTTCCCACTAAAGTGATAGAGGTAGTAATAAGGACTGGCTTTATTTCTCCTGATTTAGTTAGTATTTCTGCTTCTTCTTCAACAACTTTGTTATGGGATAAATGTTTTTTGAACATATCTGCGAAATATTCCGCTTTCTGCGGTGGATGAAGTGTTGTCTGATGATGTCCTATAATTTCCTCTTTCTTTTTTCCCAATAATGTCTCTGCTGCCCTATTACATTTAATAATCAACCCTGTACCTGGATCTGCCCAAAAAATCGCATCATTTGCATTCTCAAATGCCAATCTGAATTTCTCCTCGCTTTCCCGTATTGCTTCCTCTGCAAGCTTGCGCTCGGTGATATCCATTACCATCCCAGATATAATTTCTTTATCCAGAGTTGCACTCATAAGTATGTTCTTGGTTTTTTCTTTCTTTGTAAGCAATTCAACTTCAAAGCTTTCAACCTTGCCTCTTTTCATCAGAGTTTCAATCAAAACATCTCTATCCCAAATATTTTTATATCTTACCACCGCACTATCTGCTTTCATTTCTTCCGGCGTCTCAAATTCCAGCATATTTAACAAAGCTTTATTTACATATAGAATATCTCCCCTGAGATTGGTTTTAAAAACGCCAACAAGGGCACTGTCAACAAGATACCGGTAATCCTTCTCTGAATCTCTCAGTGCATTTTCAATTCGCTTTATGTCAGTTATATCCCTTGCGATTGTCTTCGTTCTGACAAATCTTCCTTTATCATCATATTCGGAAAAAACATTCAAACTGGCCAGAAATGTAGTACCATCTTTTCTGATAAACTCCCTTTCCAGGTTTAATTGTTCTTTTTCTTTATTCAATTTGGGAAATTGGATTTCAAAAAGTCTTTTGGATTCCTCTGTAAAAAAATCAGTAACCGGTCTTCCAATGATCTCTTTTTTCTTATAGCCTAGCATTCTCGCTTCAGTCTCATTACAATCGATTATTATTCCTTTTTCATCTATGGAATGGTACATATCTGGAGCGTTATCGTATAAATTGCGGTATTTTGTTTCCGATATGCGCAGAGATTCTTCTATTTTCTTGCGCTTACTTTCTAACTTTTCTAATTTGTTAATCTGGTGATGCAACTCTGTTAATTCATTTATGAGTTCCTTTTTTGTCTTATATTTATCCTTCATTACGACTTCCTTAAAATGGCTACGATCTTATACAACCCTGCAAAAATTAAGTAGATTTTATACTGCTATTTACTGCTGAACTTTAACTAATGCCTTCCCTGCCTCATAAGCTTCTTTCAATGCTGTTGGATGCTTTAGTATTTCACCCTTGGCATCAACTCCCAGAAAGCCCAAAGTCTTATGTTCGGGAACGCTTACTGTCCTGAAAAAAGCCTTTGCCGTTGCCTCTGCACATTGGATGCCGATTTCTTTTTTCATGCCACCAACCAGCAGGAGCAGTCCCTTCCTTCCATATTCACCTTCAGGGATTGGTTTTTTCAACAGATATTTCTCACACCAGAATGCCTGACATCTGTCTATCATTATCTTTGCCTGTGCGCTTATGCCAAAAAAGAAAATTGGCGAGGCAAGTATTATTCTGTCAGCGGTCCTTATTGCATCATAGATTTGATACATTTCATCTTCAACAATACATGTCCCCGTATCCTCACAGCCACCGCAGTTCTGACACGGTGATATATTCATAAGACTCAGATTAAACATATGAACATTTAATCCTGCTTCATCGATACCCCTGACTGCTTCTTTAAGAAGAAGTTCTGAATTACCGTCTTTTCTCGGACTGCCTAAAAAGGCAATTACTTTCATTGTTATTCAACCTTCTTGAACATCTTCTTCAGAGCACCACATATTGGGCATTTATCAGGTGGCTCTCCTTCAACCGTGTTTCCGCAGACCTGACAAACATAATAATCAATATCCGGGTTTTTACCGATCTTTCCAAGAGCTTTTTTATAAAGTTCTGCATGGATTTCTTCAACGGCATTTGCATAGTTGAATGTCATCTCAGCTTTCTTATTGCCCTCTCTTTTTGCATCTTCAATCATCTGGGGATACATGTTCTGAAATTCGTAGACCTCACCATCTATTGCTGCCCCGAGATTTTCTTTTGTACTCTTAATTCCGGCAGATGCCTTGAGATGATTCATGGCATGAACTGTCTCTGCCTCAGCAGTCGCCCTGAAAAGTTTTGCTATCTGTTTATATCCTTCCTCCTCAGCCTTCTTAGCATAAGCGAGATATTTTCTGTTAGCCTGGGATTCGCCTGCAAATGCGTCCCGCAGATTCTTTTCTGTTTTTGACATATCTACCTCCTTACAAGAAAAATATCCGATTACTTTTTTGAATTATTTCTAACCTAAGTCATGTTAACAAATACACCTTTATAACTTTTGCTTTTTTATAATATCATCAGCCCAGCTCAATGCAGCAGATACTGTCGGAAATCCAATTGTGCTTGTCAGCAGAATTATTGCATGGTATACTTCCTCAGGCTTTGCTCCAGCTTTTAAAGCCCTTCTAGTATGAGAATGAACTGCACCTTCAGATTTAATAGCAGCAGCAGCGGCTAACTGTATCAGGTGGGAAGTTTTTTTATCAATAGGACCTGCATCTTTTGCAACCTTTCCGAGATTATCAACTGCCTTTAATAATTTTTTAAACCTTTTTTGAACACTCAAATATTGACTTGGTAACTCAGACATATTTCCCCCTTTTAGTTAAAATATTATTCAAATTTTGTATGATATTCCTTTACTTTTCTCGCGAACTCTGCCCCGAATTCATAACACTGTTTTTTATCTTCATCAGATGGTCTATAAAGCACCTGAACACCTGGCTCCATTGTTTCAAGCCCCATCTTCTTGACCTCTTCATAAATGTTTTTTACGGCGCCTCCGCTCCATCCATAGCTGCCGAAGGAACCAACAATACGGTTCTTCGGTCTAAGACCTTTCAAGTATGCTAAAAATTCTGCGACTGTCGGAAACATTGAATTGTTAAGGGTTGGAGAACCTATAAGGCATCCCCTCGCCTTCCAGAACTCTTTTACTGCAAAGCTTATAGGACTCGCTCGAAGTTTTACAACCTTAACATTAACACCCTCATCCTTTATACCTTGCATTATCGGGACAGTCATCTGCTCTGTACTATGCCACATCGTGTCATAAATGATTACAACCCCCGGATCTGCTTTCCCATTAGCCATGTCAAGATACATATTGATAATCTTTGAAGGGTCTTTTCTCCATATGATCCCGTGATCCGGAGCTATAATATCGATTTCAATGCCCAGTTTCTGAACCTCAGCTATCTTGTTTTTTATCAAAGTACCGAAAGGCATAAGAATATTTGCATAGTAGTCTTTAATCGCATCCTCAAGTTCGGTTATCGAAAAGCAGGTAATGAATTCATCGTCGAACCTCGCTGAAGATGCATAATGCTGGCCGAATGCATCCTGGCTTATGAGAACTTTATCTTCTTTTATGTATGTCATCATCGAATCAGGCCAGTGGAGCATCGGGGTCTCCAGAAAAAGCAAATTCCTTCTCCCGATATTCAGGGTATCACCTGTTTTTACAACTTTGATATCCCATTTCGACGTGTCAAAGAACCTCTCAAGGCCCTTTCTACCTCTGTCGGTTATATAAATAGTTGCATCCGGTGCCAGGTGCATTATGTCACCGATACTTGATAAATGGTCATTTTCTATATGGTTGATAACGATGTTCTTTATCTTTGATGGATCTGTAAGGCTTTTTATGTTTTCAATTGTAACCTCTGAAAAATCATGTTTGACAGTATCGAAAAGGGTTATCTGTTCATCAAGAATCAAATAATTATTATATGTCGTGCCATTCGGCGTCACATATCCATGGAAATCCCTTATTGCCCAGTCGATTACTCCAACCCAATAAACATCGGGTTTTATCTCTATAGTTTTCATGCATGCCTCCGCGATTTTGAAGTAAATAATAAAAAGTCAGATGGATTTTTAAAATGATTATATCAAAATTACACAGTTATAACTATTTTAAAAAAAGCACTTGACACGACATTTATGCATCTGATTAAACAATATTATTGTTATCCTGATGTTTTTTGAAGCATTTTATTAAAATAACAAATAATAATGTTACACATAATTAAAGAACTTATTTAACCTGACATCGGGGATCTACCATTTCAATGGTGCCATGATAATAATAACTATGTGCTGGACATCCGCCTCTGCAGATAGAATAATGGTTGCAGTCCTTTCTTTTGCATTTACTATCATTATCTCTTCTAAAAGGCTCTAATATCGGATTTTTCAATAGCTTTTCCATGCTGTCCACAAATATATTTCCGAGACGGAATTCCTCAAAGCCAGCAAACAGGTTGCATGGAAAGGCAGAACCATCCGGAAGTATCGCAATCTTCTTTAGCCCGGCGTTACATCTACCCTGAGTTTGCATTCCATTTGGGTAAAATCCTGAAGCTGCCACAAAACCTATATCCAATACTCCTTCCATATAAGATCTTATACCTGAATAGAATTTCCAGAAGACTGAAAATGGAAAACATCTCGGTACTTTTTCCCTGCCAATAATATCCTCATACAGGAGATAGTACCTTTTTACTCCAATTTCTGCCAGATAAGAAACGAGGTCATAAATTTGATTAATATTCTCATACATTAACGTACTTTTCACAACTGGATCCCTACCCGCTTCTATCATCCTCTTTATCCCTTTTATTGCTTTGGAAAAATTCTCTGCCATTGTTAATTTATTATGGGTTTCTGAAAATCCATGAATAGAAAACCCTACATCCAATGAATTTGTGCGGATTTCCGTAAACTGATTTATAACGTCAGGCAGGCTGCCATTCGTACTTATATTTAAAGAAGCTCCCAGACTTGTTGCATATTTAACAAAATCCTTCATCCATGGAACAAGCATAGGCTCCCCTCCAAGAATGTCTACCTCTGTAACCCCTGTTTTTAAAAGTATATCCACTAAGGCATATGCTTCTTTAGCTTCCATATCTTTTTGCGAAGACAAATTCAAGATATTCTGGTTAAAACAAAAACTGCAGCTTTGATTGCATCTCAAGGTTGGATAAAGTTGTATAAAAGACGGGTAATTCATTATTTCTCACTTAGAACATTAACTTCTTTAAACAGTCATTGAATCAAATCAATTACAACTTATTATATATAATTAATATTGACATTATTTATGAAAATGATAATATTTATAGAACACTAACCGATAAAAAAATAACGGGGATTAAGTTTTATCCTTAAAATTCAAGGAGTTAATTATGGATGCAATTAAGACGATAGAAGAAAGACGTTCTATAAACTTTTTTGAACCTGGCACGGAGATACCGGATGATAAACTGAAGGAGCTACTCCGAATTGCGAATCTTTCGCCCTCATCTTCCAATCTACAGCCTTGGAGGGTAATCGTGGTACGAAACCCTGAGAGAAAGAAAGTCCTGCGGCAATGCGCTTTCAACCAGCCCAAGGTTGAAGAAGCATCCGCTGTTCTCATCATGATAGCTGACCCCAAAGGAGTTGAGGAAAACCTGGAACGGGTATTAAACAGCTGGGAAAAACTGGGATATATAAAGGCAGAGATGAATGAGACCTTTAAAGGCATGGTAAAAAACCTGTACAGTACTGAAGACAGCATGAAGAGAAAGATATTTGCGGTAAAAAATACAGCACTTTTCGCAATGAATCTAATGATAGCAGCAAAAGGTCTTGGGCTTGAAACACACCCAATGGACGGATTCGATGAAGACTGTATCAAAAAGGAGTTCTCTGTCCCTGCAGACAAGATTATACCGATGCTGGTTGCTGTAGGATATTTAAAGTCGGGGATAACCCTTTTGCCAAGGGCATTTAGAAGGAGCATTGAAGAGTTTGTGAGTTTCGAAAAATACTGAACAACTGCTCTGAGATTATTAATTGTTTAACTCTCGCAAAAAAGTTTAAACTAATAAAATAGGTACTAGGAGGAAAGGATGAATGCCATTGAAATAGCTATCAAGATGGAAAAAGATGCAATAAACTTCTATACAGAAGCTGCTAAAAAAGTAAAGCATCCCGTCGGTAAAAAAATGTTCCTGACCATAACAGAAGACGAAAAAAGGCATCTGGATATGCTTTCTAAAATATTCAAAGAAATTGATATAACGATTAAGGAAGTCAGTCCGATGAAAAACATTAAGACAGTGTTTGAATCACTAAAGAATGAGATGATGCAGAGAATCGAAGCTACTAAAGACGAGCTTGAAGCATTCAAGATTGCTATGCATATGGAGAAGGAAGGGGTTGAATTTTATAAAAATGCTGGTTCAGAAGCTAAAGCAGAGAAGGAAAAATCCCTTTTTGAGAGGCTTATAAAAGAAGAAGAACAACATTATGATATCTTTGCAAATACATATTTTTTCCTTTCAGATACCGGGAACTGGTTTATGTGGGAAGAGCACAGCATTGTTGACGGAGGCACTCCCTGGGCATAATGTTTATTCTTATTTAAGATATTAATATGTAGTAGCAAATTTTAAAAAGTTTGTTTTATAATATACATCACTAATCCATTTCCCTTCTCAGGGGATTACATTGGATAGTACTTTAATAAATATCACAATAAGGAGGTAACTATTATGGCAAAACCTGTAATTAATGAAGAACTATGTGAAGGATGTGCTACATGCCAGGAAATGTGCCCGGAAGTATTCCAGGTAGGAGATGACGAGAAAGCTCATGTCATCGGACCTGACAAATGCAGCACTTGCGACTGTCAGGATGCTGCTGACAACTGCCCCACTCAAGCAATAACCCTTGCGTAATTAAAAATAAAAGGAGGAAAGGGTGTATGAAAACACATCCTTCCCTCCTTTTATTTTTCGACTTACAAAGCTACTTACAAACTTTAGATTCTTTTTTTCAGCAAGAGCTCTTACATTTACAAGTTACTGAAACTTTTTTTGACACCTTTCTTATTGTCATTATAGCACCCCCTTTCAAAGAGGAATCTGAGCTTCGTGCCCAGTTATTTGCTAGTTTTAATTATACCATAAAACTTGCATCTGTAAAGATCTTTCCCATATTTGTCACCAAGAAGCTGTGCCCTGTATCTGCAACCCCCTCTGCATAACTCGACATATTCGCAATCACATTTTAAATCGTCAAGCCTTACATGTTTTATTCTAAGCCAGCATTTTTCAAGTCCGTCTTCAATCCTGCCAAAAGGATCATCTGAATAAAAGGTACATTTTGAAACCCTGCCATCCGCCATTACAGACATTAGATGCAACCCGCAGGCAAAACCTGATGCACCTGTATGAAGCCCGTTACCATAGCCATATCTGAGATATTCACCACATTGCTCCGGGCCTATCTGGAACTCAATATTTTTTTCTAACCTCCCGGCAATACATGGAACGTCAACAGTCCAGTCCTTTATGCCAATAACCTTAAATAATTTATCCATTTCATCAAAGTCCTCAAGATTTTTGGCATGGATCATCGTTGAAACAGAAACTTCAAAACCATAATCAATTGCCCGTTCAACAGCCTTTATTGCCAGTCCGAAGGTACCTTTTCCTCTTAAAGAATCATGTGCTTTCATAAGCCCGTCTATACTTATCTGAATCTCGTCAACATTAAGTTTTTTAAGAACCTTTTTACCCAATAACAACCCATTAGTAAACAAGACCTTCCTCACAAAAAATTCAGGGAGTATTTCATTAATCGCTTTAAATCTGCTGTGTATAAGTGGCTCCCCTCCTGTAATTAGCAGCCTTAATCCCTGCATTTCCTCAAACTCTTTCAAAACAGATTTTATCTGGTTTATTGAAAGCTCACTAACGCCTTTATTGACAATATAACAGTGTTTACATTTGAGATTGCATTTGTTCGTTATCTGTAACTCAAGATACCTCAGCGAAGGCTCAGGAGATTTTTTTATGCCAGGGCGTTTTACCAAAACCTTATTCCTGTCTAATATTCCTTCTTTCAGGCAATAATCAGTAAATTCAGTATCTTCATTTTTGCATCCTGTTTCATTTGCACAATTATTAAGAAATTCAAAAGAATTTCTATCGAGTTCATAAAGATCATCTTTTTTAATATGATAAACAGAAGGTTTCTCAAGCGATTTAAGAACAGCTTCTCTGGATAGAAAGTATCTCATTTTTTAATTATACAATATGGATGATTTTTGTTATCATTGTAACAGCAGCTTAAACTTAGCCCTGTCTGAAGATCCTCAGGGGGATCGTTATCCCGAATAATTATAGAAACCACAGGGTATTGAGTTAAAGGTTAGGTGTTTTCTTTTGAAAGAAATGAACTTAAATGAAAAGCTTTGTCTTAATTATTGTCCTTTTTACAAGCCTTCAAAAAATGAAGAACTCGCCTGTGTGGGGTTTCTTATAGTTGAGAGATTAATTAAAAAAGGTAGAGCAGTTCCTTTTGAAAAATATAGCAATAAGCTCGATAAAGCGGTTGATGAAAGACTCATGCAAAACATCTGCCCTGTTTGTTCCTTTTATAAAAATGAATGTGATTTTATACAGAAAAAGGAAAAATCATCGCCGTGTGGGGGTTTTATATTATTGGGACATCTTCTTAAAGCAAATATATTTACCATTGAGAATATCAAAGAAGTGTGCTAGCTTTTAAAATTATAAGGAGGCGGTATGACGAAATTTTCAATAAGAGAGGTTGTTGAACAGGCTGTCCAGACAGAAAAACTTGGCAACGAGTTTTATAAAACAATGGCAAAAAAATTTAAAGAGAACAATGAACTTGAGAAACTTTTTCAAACACTCGCATTACATGAATTGAGGCACGGGAAAAGTTTCTCTGAACTGGAGGACAAAATAAAAGATGAAGAACCTGAGGGATGGGAAGAGGTCACTCAATATCTGAGGGCTATCGTCGACTCGGAGTTTTTCATCGGTAAAGATAAATGCTTGCCATCGCTTGAACATGTAAAAACAGCTTTGGAAGCAATCAATTTTGCTCTCTGCTTTGAAAGGGAAACCCTTCTTTATTATTACACATTAAGAGAGTTAACGAAGGAAAAAGAAATTGTTGATGAGATTATAAAAGAGGAAAAAAGCCATATTTTATGGTTAAACAATCTAAGAAAAAGTTTTATATAGTAATGTTTTTACTCTTTTTATTGTATTGACTGAATCTGAATTCTCCGGATCATTAAGGAAGACAGAGTAACTATTTTGTATACCAAATACGAGTAAGCATTAGGAGCATACTTGGACTACTCTATAAAGATAGGCGGCGAAGCTGGACAGGGAATTCAGACGATAGGCAGTACACTCGCTCAGGTATTTTCAAAATCCGGGTACCATGTATTTACCCATCAGGATTATGAGTCTCGCGTAAGGGGCGGTCATAATTTCTTTCAGATAAGGGTTTCAAACAACCCGATAATGGCCTCCAGAGACAGGATCGATATTTTAATCGCCCTTGATAAAGAGAGCGTATCGCTCCATGAAAAAGAGCTGTCAGAATCAGGACTCATAATCTATGACTCTTCATTCCTGAAACAAAAACATGAGCAGAAACATTTCCTGGATATCCCCTTTTCAAACCTTGCTGTTGAGCACGGCGGAAATAAGATAATGGCCAATATTGTTGCAGTAGGCGCTGTATTGGGCATGCTTGGGATGAAACTGGACATCTTGCAGGGAATTATAAAAGACACATTTAAAAAGAAAGGGGAAGACGTTATAAATGCAAACATCAATTCCGCTGTTGCAGGATATAATTTTGCTTTAGCTGAGTGTAAAAGATGTTCCTTTACTGCAACACCTCTGGCAAATTCAAAAATGCTGATATCCGGAATTGAGGCTATTGCGCTTGGTGCCATTTCATCTGGTTGCAAATCCTATTTTGCCTACCCCATGACTCCTTCCACAGGGATAATGAATTATCTTGCAAGTAAAGAAAAAGAGTATGGAATTATAGTGGAACAGGCAGAAGATGAGATTGCGGCAATAAATATGGCTTTAGGTGCATCATTTGCAGGTGTCAGAGCTATGACAGGTACCTCAGGAGGAGGCTTCGCATTGATGGTAGAGGGGATTTCTCTCGCTGGAATAACAGAAACACCTGTCGTTGTTGCCCTTGGTCAGAGACCCGGTCCTGCAACAGGTCTTCCGACAAGGACAGAACAGGGTGAACTCCTCTTTGTACTGCATGCCGGACATGGTGAATTTCCGCGAGTTATTTTTACTCCGGGAACTCCGGAACAGGCATTTTTTCTCACAAACAAGGCATTTGATCTGGCTGAAAAATATCAAATCCCGGTCTTTATAATTTTCGACCAGTATCTTGCGGATACACAATGGACATTTAATGGATTTGATTTAAGGAAGCTTACTTATACCGATTACAGACTGAGAGGTGATAAATTCAAAAACCTTGCTGAATACAAGAGGCATGTTTTTACTGATTCAGGTGTATCTCCTTTGGGTATCCCTGGTGACTCAAAACACCCTGTTGTTACAGACAGCGACGAACACAGTGAAGAAGGTCATATAATAGAGGATGCTGAAACAAGGATAAAAATGGTTGAAAAGAGGTTACTTAAAAAATTACCCCTTATCAAACAGGAAATAGAACCGCCCTTTTTTTATGGTAATAATAAACCGGAAATAGTACTTGCCGGGTTCGGTTCTACTTATGGTGTTATGAAAGAGGCTGTAGATTTACTCTCACTTAACATGAATATTGCCATGCTCCATTTTACCGAGGTTTATCCATTTCCACCAATGGAAAAATTCGATTATTTGAAAATCTTAAAAGATACTAAACTGACTCTCTGCATAGAAAATAATGCGACAGGACAGTTTGAAAGGCTTTTTAAGGCAGAGACTGGATATACATTTACTGCACGGATTAACAGATATGACGGAAGGCCTTTTTTATTGGAAGAACTGACAGGAGTGATAAATGTCCACATTGGAAGATTATAAAGGACAGACTCCTGCATGGTGTCCTGGATGCGGCAACTTCAGCATCCTCAAAACATTTAAAGAAGCTTTGGTTGAGCTCAATCTGGAACCTCATCAGTTTACCATTGTCTCCGGTATCGGACAGGGATGCAAGCTCCCCCACTATCTGAAATGCAATACCTTTAACGGGCTCCACGGCAGAACACTCCCGGTTGCAACCGGCATTAGGCTAGCAAATCATGAAATGCTTGTCTTTGCTGTAGCCGGAGACGGCGACTGCTATGGTGAGGGAGGAAATCATTTCCTGCATGCAATGAGAAGAAACATCAATGTAAAACTCTTTGTACATAACAACCAGATATACGGGCTTACAAAAGGACAGGCTTCTCCTACAAGCATGGAGGGCATGATTACAAAGAATCAGCCCTTTGGTGTTTTTTCAGAGCAATTAAACCCCCTTGCCCTCGCAGTAGCAATGGATTGCAGTTTTGTTGCCAGAGGTTTTGCAGGTGATACAGGATATTTAAAAGAACTTATGAAGGCAGCAACTCTGCATAGAGGTTTTTCACTTCTGGATATCTTACAGCCATGTGTGACATTCAACAAAATCAATACTTATGAATGGTACAAACAGAGAGTCTACAATATAGAACCTGAGCATAATCCTGAGGACAGGATTCATGCATTTAAACGTGCTCTCGAGTGGGGGGATCGCATACCTGTTGGCATAATTTATAGAAAGTTTCGCCCAATTTTAGAAGAAAGGATACCTGTAATCAAGGATAGCCCCCTTGTGAGACAAGCTTTTGATATGTCGAGAATAGAGAATACTCTAAAAGAATTTTATTAAATCATAACTATCCATTCATTAAACCCGGCTTAAGTATCAATAATGAATCCGGTAAAAAGTATGCATGGCACCAAACATTAAAAGAATCTTAAGAATAACTTCTGTAATACTAATAATCTTTACTCTGTTTTTTGTTTCTCTTGCATATTTTGGCTATCTTGATCTTAAAAAAACATTGATTACGAAAATATCTTCAAAGTCAACCTCGATGATTGGACAGGATGTTGTCATTGGTAACCTGTCATTCAGCCCTTCAGCAGGAATAAACATTTACGATATCAGCATTAAGAACCCGAAAGGCTTTGATTCCGGACAACTTCTTCATATAAAAAGGCTTTCCCTTAAAATGAAGTTCAGTGATTTTTTCAAAAACAGATTTTATTTTAAAAATATTATTGTCTACTCGCCTAATCTGAATGTAACAAAAAATGGAAATGGCAGATTGAACATCTCGGATAAGTTCAGGCAATTTCTGACAAAAAAATCAACAATCAAATACCAGGTTGATGAACTCCGTATAGATTCAGGTACTTTTGATTTTAATGAAGATAAAACATACAGAAATGATAATATAGATCTGAATCTGGAAAATCTATCTTCTAACCCCGGTACAAAAACCTTAATTAATGGCTATGCCTCATATGCAGGAGAAAGCAAAATAAAGATTGATGGATGGGCCTTTCTAAAGGATGAACCCAAAAAAGTGACCATCTCCATCTCATCTGACAGCTACCCTATTCCTATACTTAAAGATTTTTTAAGCAGGCATGAAATAAGTGCTGGAATTGAAAAAGTAGATATAAATCTGGAACTCACATCCAGCAGGGAGATAACTTCCAGGGCAGAAGCTGCTTTGAGAATCCTGAATGCCGAGAAAT
>MHEF01000016.1:1954-12454 GCA_001805125.1 Nitrospirae bacterium RBG_13_39_12 | reverse complement strand
TAAGCCCGTTAATATCAATCTATCGATAAACACCGGGATGGACTTAAACAAAGGCATGGAATCATTATCAGGCGACTTTGCCTTTTCAACCGGAAAGATTCAATCCTTCGGCATTAGCCCTGTATCAATAGCAGGAAAAGGAAAATTTTATGGAAATGATTTTTATGCAGAGATACCTCAGGCTGATGTTTTTGGCGGTATAATAAAACTCAATTTAAATGGTACAACTTCGAAAGTTCCCTTCCCGGTCAAAATAAGTCTAACGGCACAGAATATAGATGCAAATAATTTATCTGACCTGGCATTAAAATTTTCAGAAACCCCTTACCGCATATCAGGAAATATTAAGAGCATTGCTTTTAATGGTATTTTGAATTCTTCAAGATCATTGTATGGGAAGGCATTGTTGAAAGTAAGAAGTATTTCTGTTTTAGATACAAAAAGTAAACGGAATATTCTGCAAAATATCTTTTTAGACTCAGAAATAAAAATTGCCGGGAATGCTCTTGAGCTTAAAACAGATGCAGTTTCCGGTAATATATCTGCAGTTATTTCAGGAACAGTGAAAGGATTTATGAATAAAGATAGATCCATAGAAATAAAAGCAAAACTGCCTGAGGTTAAAGTTACTGACATCAGAGATGCTTTCTGGGATACATTCCCTGACAGCCTTCTTTATGCAGGTCTGGGTGGTTACTTGTCCTCAGATTTTTCAATTGATTATACTAAAAGTAAATTAAATATAAATGGAGAGCTAAGGTTAAAAGACTTTAGCATCTCAGGAGAAAACAATGAGTATTCTGCAGGACCTGTTAACGGTACAATTCCCGTTGCATATGCTGAACCCGATTATAAGCAGGAAACAATTAAAATACCTTCTTTCGAACATTCTGAATTCGATAACCTGAATAAATATTACTCCCAAAAGACTTCAGAGAGCGGATTCAGCACAGTAACAATCAGTTCTTTCAGTTACGGGTTCAAGCTTTTAGAAAACATAGTTATAAGGCTTAATCAAAAAGGCCGTGTTTTGAATATAGATCACTTTAGTGGTAACATATTCGGAGGGAGCCTTAACGGCTCCGCTGTGGTTGATATTTCGGATGGCCTTAATTACAGAGCAGGTATTATCTTGAAAGGACTCAGTCTTACAAAACTCTGTGAAGGAATTGAACCTATTAAGGGATATATTTCAGGTAGAGTCGACGGTGTTTCAAATATAAAGGGAACCGGTGTTGGTATTTCCAATCTTATCGGCAAGGCAGACTTCTGGAGTTACAGCACTGACAATGAGAAAACGGAGATAAGCAGTAAATTTATACAAAAAATCGGGGGACTTTCTTTAAAGACTTATCTTAGGGACAGAAGCTTTGACAGAGGGTTAATGAGCCTTTATCTGAAGGATGGATTTGTAATCTTTAAAGAACTCGAGATATCTAACAGGAATCTTATCGGGATTAAAGACCTTTCAGTAAAGGTCGCACCGTTTAACAACAAGATTTCAATTGATCACTTGATGTGGACGATAACAGAGGCCGCCCACAGGGCCAAGAAAAAACCATAATGGGTTTATGTTTATTGTAATATTTAAATAGAAAGGAGGAGAAGATAATGAAAAGAAAATTCAGTTTTGTAATCATAGTACTGTTTTTTATTATATCATGCGCAGTTATAACAGTGAACATCTATTTCCCGGAAAAAGATGTAAAGGAGGCTTATAAGCTATTGGAACAGGAATTGATGGGGACAGATGAGAAAACAGATGAAACTAAACCGGAAAGCAAACCTGAAAGTTCAATAAAATTTGAACTTATTCCATCTGCATATGCTCAGGAATCAGAACTTGCAGACAAAATTTCAGAAACTGTAAAAAAGATGCCCGAGGTAGTCAAAGCATATAAAGAAATGGGGGACATGCTGGGTGATATTGACAGAATCAGGGATAGCGGATTTGTAGGAGAAGGGAATAATGGGCTGCTAGTTATCAGGGAAGGTACATTAGCCCCCGCCGATAAAAAGCTTGTTGACATGGAAAACGAAAACCGGGAAACCGTCATGAAAGGAATGGCAAAAGCAATAATAAAGATAAACAGGGTCCGCGAAAACGAGGCAAATATTAATCAGGTAATGCCCCAGGCTGTTGAACAATTTGCATCAATAAGACGGGATTCTGCTAAAAAGGGCTGGTGGATTCAGGACACCAGTGGGAACTGGACAAAAAAATAATCAATCCCTGAAGTAAACTGAATATTACTGTAATACCCTGCGGCAAGACCGCAGGGTATTACAGTCCAAAGCCCTTATTAACTTATCCCCTATAATAAATCAGTCGCTTGAAAACATTCACCTGTTTCAAGTAATATTTCAATCATGCAGAAATTAATTGAAGGCTTAATACAGAAGAACAATACCAAAATACTCCTTGTCGTCCTTGACGGAATCGGAGGCCTTCCTGTGAATAGTAAGACAGAGCTTGAGGCTGCTAATACACCCAACCTCGATGAACTTGCATCAACGTCCGCCTGCGGGCTTCACATACCTGTTGCAATGGGGATTACACCTGGAAGCGGACCAGGACACCTATCCCTTTTTGGTTATGACCCGGTAGAGTGGCAGATAGGAAGGGGTATTCTTGAGGCTCTCGGACTCGGAATAGAGCTGAGAAAGACAGATATAGCAATCAGGGCAAATTATGCGACTGTTGAAAGCGGGATAATCACAGACAGGCGTGCAGGAAGGATTCCATCAGATGAGAGCAGAAAAATAACCGAAAAACTCCAGAAAAAGATTAAAGAGATCGACGGAGTTGAAATAATTTTTGCTCCGGGTATGGAGTATAGATTTGCTATTATCATGAGGTTTCCGAACCCGTTGCCGCCTGGTTCAGCTTCAATAAAAGATACTGACCCTCAGAAAGTAGGTAACCCTCCTCTCAGTGTCACCCCTGAAACACCCCAGGCTACAAAGGTTGCAAAGATCACTGTGAAGTTAATACCAGAGATTTTTAAGATCATAAAAAACGAAGAAAAAGCAAATTATACTCTCCTCAGGGGCTTTTCGCAGGTGCCTGATATCCCACATTTTGAGGCACTCTATGGACTGAAGGCCCTGTGCATTGCTGTCTATCCCATGTATCGCGGTCTCGCAAGGTTGATTGAAATGGACGCCCCGGCTTTGAAGGGGGATATAAAAGATGAAATCAATTTCCTGAAAAAAAATTACAACGACTACGACTTTTTCTTTCTGCACGTGAAGAAAATTGACTCTTATGGTGAAGACGGAAACTTTCAGGGCAAGGTTTCGAAGATTGAAGAGTTTGACAATGCCCTGCCGGAGATTCTCGCTCTTAACCCTGATGTGCTTATAATAACAGGCGACCATTCAACACCTTCTGCGCTCAGAGCACACAGCTGGCATCCTGTACCTGTCCTCTTAAAATCACCATATGTACTCGGCAATACTTCCAGGGCCTTTTCTGAAAGAGAATGCTTAAAGGGTGAACTGGGCATTTTTCATACGGTTAATCTCATGCCCCTGGTCCTTGCCAATGCAGGCAGACTCAAGAAGTTCGGTGCATAATTCTTTTACTTTGATAGACACACACTGCCACATTGAGATGGACGAATTCAATGCTGACAGAGAAGCTGTCATACAACGGGCAAGGGATGCTGGTATTGAGGCTATAATCACGATCGGTTCTGACCTGCAAGGTAATCTAGGTGGGCTAAAGTTTTCTGAAAAATACGATTTCATTTACTCATCAGTCGGGATCCATCCTCATGATGCAAAAGATTTCAGTGAGGAGATATTTGAAAAAATAAAAGCATGGGCGACAGAATATAAGATACAAGAATCAAATCCCCCCACGCCCCCCTTTACTAAAGGGGGGCGTGGGGGGATTACTATCTCCGAACTCCGAACCCCTGACCCCGAGCTAAAACCAAAGGTTGTCGCCATAGGCGAGATTGGCCTTGATTACCATTACGATAATTCACCTCGGGAGATTCAAAAAGAGGTTTTTATTAAACAACTTCATTATGCAAAAGAGATAAATCTCCCCGTAGTCGTTCACAGTAGAGAAGCCCAAAAAGATACTCTCGAAATTATCAGGGAATCCGGAGTAAATAGGGGGGTTTTGCATTGTTTTTCCGGCGATATGGAGATGGCAGAAAAAGCCATGGCAATCGGATTCTATATATCCATAGCAGGACCTGTAACATTTAAAAATGCCAGGCACCCCAGAGAGATTGCAAAGGCAATACCTGATGATTATCTGCTTATCGAAACAGATGCGCCTTATCTCACCCCTGAGCCCTTCAGGGGAAGAAGGAATGAACCTTCTTACATTGTGCATACAGCAAAAGCAATCGCTGAACTCAGGGGTATCACGCTCGAAGATTTATCAAGGATTACTACACTGAATGCAAAACGCCTTTTCAGAATAGGTCATATGTCTGAAAAGGGTAAAATAGCATATAAGATAAGGAACACCCTTTATCTAAATATTACGAACCGGTGTACAAATAAATGCTCCTTCTGTATAAGATTTCATTCAGACTATGTGAAAGGGCACAACCTCAGACTTTCCGAAGAACCTTCCGAGGAAGAAATCAAGAGTGCCATAGGTGACCCATCGCAATACAAAGAGATTGTTTTCTGCGGTTATGGAGAGCCGCTTCTTAGACTTGACCTCGTCAAAAATGTTGCAGCATGGATAAAAAAGAACAAAGGGAAGGTCAGGATAAATACAAACGGTCATGGGAACTTGATACACGGGAGGAATATAGTACCTGAACTAAAAGGCATTGTTGATAGAATCTCAATAAGCCTTGATGCGCATGATGAAAAGACATACGCTAAAATCTGTAGGCCTGTCTTTAAAAATGCATTTAAGGAAATTCTTTCTTTTATAAAAGAAGCAAAGAAATTTATTTCCGAAGTCACTGTTACAGTTGTTACACTTGAAGGTGTTAATATAGACAAAAGCAAAAAGATTGCTGAAAATTTAGGGGTAAACTTCAGGCTAAGAAAGCTTGATGTGGTAGGATAAAAATGGTTTTTATTAAAATTTACTGCAGATCACTGGTATGTAAGTAATATTAATTTATCAAATGTTGACTTCTCTCTAAAATATTTCACATTCGTAAAAGTCCTTTGCTTAGGTTCATTTTCTTCCGGACTTATCGGCTAAAGTAATTCTACTGTTTGAGTAAACATATAAATTATTAAAAACGATTATAATAAAAAACTATTAAGAATAAAATTTTTTCTCTGGAGGAATTTATGGACACAATTGAATGCATTAAGACAAGAATGAGCATAAGGAAATTCAAACCGGATGCCGTACCGCTTGAAACACTTATAAAAGTAATCGATGCAGCAAAATGGAGCCCTTCCTATAAGAACAGCCAGCCCTGGGAGGTTATGATCATTTCAGGGAAGAAAAAACAGTCTCTATCAAGACATCTTGTAGAGCTTATCGAAAAAAATACCGCATCCTGTCCTGACCTTCCAGAACCTGTGTCGTGGCCGCCTGCAATAGAGGCTAGGATCTCTGCACTTATGGAAAAAAGGAGTGAGCTAACTGGCAAGGACCTGAATTCTCCCGAGGTAAGGAAACAATCCAAGATAGCAAACTTCGAGTTTTACGGAGCGCCCCACGGTATATTCCTCTTTCAGGATTCTTCACTCACGGTATGGTCAATTTTCGACATGGGACTCTTTGCCCATGGACTTATGCTCGCCGCCCATGCTTACGGGCTTGGAACCGTACCTCAAGCCTTTCTTACGGATTATGCACAATACGTAAAAAAGTTCCTGGGTATTCATGAATTAAAAAGACTCGTCCTTGGAATTTCGATAGGATATCCTGATTTAGAATCTCCTGCGAACAGCTTCCGAACTAACAGGATTAATACAGATGAAATAGTGAGAATCGTCGAATAGTTCCGATTTTTTCTATTGAGGTTCTTTTTTGTCGTATAAGTAAAAAGGGGTAACTGAAATAAAACGAAGTTTTGAAAAAGGCGGGCGATAATCTTTGCCACCCGCCTCATGGAAAGTTAATTGCAGGATGTTTCCCATTCCATAGGAGTCTTGCACACTGGACATCTAACCATTACAGTGGGGATACCGTAAGCATCATCTGTCATAGCTATCACGTTTCTGAGCAGTTCATTCATTTCCAGAGATACCTTACAATTACCGCATGTCTGTTTCTTCAAAAACGCAAAAGTAAGTAGCTTTTCCATCATTTTCCAGCTCCTTTCTTATATTTATATATTTATATATTTTAATTATTTTGTCAATGAAATTCAGCAATATTAGGGTAGTCAGTAATATTGGGGCTAATATTGGGGGTCAGGTCTCAATATTAAATACTACTTCACTTCACGATCCAATAAATATAACACAAAAATCTTACGGGTTCTGTTTTATATTTATTTAAAAAATTGGGGTTGAAAAACTATTTCCAGAACCCACTTTATACAAACTATTCAAATTACGTTATTAAGGCTTAACAGCCGTGTAAATATGAATTTACGCCGCGCTTTATTTATTAACACAATTCTCTGAACCGCATGTTCCTCCATCTGAAATCTTATTACTTAATCTCCCGAATCTTATTCTCGTCGCTGATATTGCAAGGCAATCATAATCAGCGTCATTGTCTGTGACAACGCATATTGTTTTATTCACATTTGCGAGTCCTCTTTGATTAAACTTGATCTCCGTAACTCTTATGTTACTCCAAGTAATAGGGTTGTTAGAATTCAGGGTTTTCTTTACTAAAGGGATAGGATAGTTATATCCAGAAGGACGATTATTGTCATATGCGGTCAGACTGGTATCACCATCGGGCCAGGGGTCAATGTCTTCCTGTACAGTATATTGTTTCTGTTCTAAATTCACAAAGTGGGCCCTGTTTCTCTGCATTGACCTTAACCGAGCATTCATCAGATCAACATACAGTTCACTCATCTGGGTTTCTACCCTGTACTTATCTATCCATCCTGCAAACTGAAATCCAAGGGCAACAACAAGAATGCCAATAATAGAGATAACTATTACAAGTTCCAATAATGTCATCCCTTTATCTTTCATTGCAATCATATCCAGTTGTATAATTTATTCATATTGTTAAAGATAATTTGTGTTAATAAGTCTGAATAAAAATTATAAGGCTGGATTTAGAATAGAAGAACGTTTTTAATTTTTCTCTACATTTATTGCTTTTTTTTAAACATTTTGTATTTTTTTTAGAGAGAAGGGGAAAAAGCGTCAGTTTTTATTTTTGATATTGTTTTGAAGGTCGTTGTCAGGTATAAATTATAAATATTAAATACTTCTTTATCTGTCTACCCAGTACTTTTACCCCGATTTTTAATCATTTCTTCATATCTCTTACATGCCTGTGAAACTGCCGCATAATCCATCTGGAACAACTCTCCGATCTCTATGAGGCTCATTGAGGTAAATTGTTTGAGTAAAGATAGTGTCATTAAGCGAAAGAAATTTCCCCTTTTTTTGTTGAAGATATCTTCTTTTCCTATAGAAAAATCAGCCATTACTTTTTGAATGATTTCCTCTGCTGTATATGCTGTTAGAACTTTTGTCTCCGGAATCTCTCTCTTGTTACCTATCTTACCTGCCAGTTCTTTTATTGATTCAATAAATGCCTTTTCGCCAAGAGCAATGCCTTTGTATGAATCTTTCAAGGGACTTTGCATCATACTGTTTTCCAAAACATATGCTTCATATTTTTTCCGTGCCATTTTTTTATCATTGTCAAACTGGTCCAAGATAAGACTTGTGTCCAGTCTTACCGTTGATTTTTCTCCATCCACATAATCAAGGTAACTGCTCCATGTATATTGTCTCAAATCCTCTACAATATCTGCTCTGAAAGGATTTAAATGGATATACGCAGAGAGATGAACTCCGTAACTGTTCTCATCGACAATAAGAGACTTGTATCTTCCCTGAAAAAGAACACCCACAATCTTATGCTTTGCTTTGAACCAGTTAGCATATGATGTGTTTAGATAGTGCATGCCTTCTGAGATCTTGGGAAGACGGGTTTTAAGAAAGATATGGTAATGATTATCCATGAGACAATAGGCATAACAGACAAAAGAATATTTCAAAAAGGTCTCATTAATTTTATCAATGAATACTTTTCTATCAGTATCATTATAGAAGAGAGGATCTCTTCTGTTGCCTCTGGCTGTGATATGGTAGGATGCATTCTCAAAAGACAGTCTCAGTGGTCTTGTCATGCCGAAAGAATAGCACAAGAGATCATCTATGTCAAATATTGAGACATGACCCCTTTTATGCGTGAGAGATCATCTATGTCAAATGTTGAGATCTGACCCCATTGATATGAAGAAATTACAGACTTCTTGAATAGATATCTCGCCCTGGCTACTGTCAGAAAGGCGCTTCCATTTCAGTTTTCCTGAATTAATCTCATCGTCACCTATTATTAGAACATATCTAGCTGATAGTCTGTCCGCCCTTCTCATCTGACTCTTTAAAGAATTACCAGGGTATCCGATTTCAACCCAAATCCCATCCTGCCTTAGTCTATCAGCAATTATAAGACCTTCCTTTTCAGCAGGTTCCCCTATTGTTGCAATAAAGACATAAGGGACGGGTACTTTCTGTTTGCCTGATGACTTGATTAGTGTCGTAATTCTTTCCATCCCTATTGCAAAACCAATCGCCGGAGTCGGAGGGCCCCCCAAATCTTCGACCAGTCTGTCATAACGGCCGCCAGCAGCCACTGCTTTTTGAGCACCGAGATCTTTACAGGTTACCTCAAAAGTTGTCCTAGTATAATAATCAAGTCCTCTAACCATATCTGGGTTTAAAACATAAGGTATATCCAGCAATTTTAAAAGTGACAGAAACGTATTAAAGTGCTCCCTGCACTCATCGCATAAAAATTTTGTGACTTTCGGCACCCCCTCTCTCAAATTAACACATCCTTCTACCTTACAGTCGAGTATTCTGAGCGGGTTATGGTCTAATCTCCTTTTACAGTCCTGACAAAGAGCGTCAACACGGCTTGAGAAGAAATCAACTAAGGCTTTCTTGTAATCAGGTCGGCATCTTTCACAGCCAATGGAATTCACTTCAAAACTAAGCTCTTTCAACCCTATTTTATTACAAAACTGTTTCAGCATTGATAGTATCTCGGCATCAATTTTTGGTTCTTCTATACCGAAAGCCTCTACACCTATCTGGAAGAACTGTCTGAAACGGCCTGCTTGCGGCCTTTCATATCTGAACATCGGGCCTGAATAAAAAAACTTCTGTGGTGCAGGAAGGTTATAAAGGTGATTTTCTACATAACACCTTACAACCGGGGCTGTCCCTTCCGGACGAAGGGTTATACTTCTGCCTGCCTTATCAGAGAATGTATACATCTCTTTTTCAACAATATCCGTAGTTTCACCTATACTCCTCACAAATATATCTGTCGACTCAATTATCGGTGCTCTTATTTCCTGAAATCCATAAGCAGAAAATACATCCTCTGCAATCTTCTCAACTCTTTGCCATATATTTATTTCGGGTGAAAAGATATCATGCGCACCTTTCAGGGCGCTGTATTTCATTCTTCCTTCTCGCCTCCTTTTTGTTCTACCTCCTGTTCTCCCTCTCTTTCTCTATCAAACTCAATCATCCTTAAATGGTTTTCAACCATCCTTTTCACTTCTTCCTTGAAGTGTACTCTTATCCCCTTCAGATCAACTATATCTTCATGAATCTTTATAACTTTTTCCTGCGCCTGTTTAATTAAAGCGTCTGCCCTGAGTTCAGACTCCTTCACAATAAGTTCCGCCTCTTTCCTCGCATTAGTCTTGTAGTCTTCAACCATCTGCTGGGCAGTCATCAGAGTCTCTCTCAGCGTCGTTTCCATATCTTTGTATTCTTTTATCTGATTTTCAGACCTCTGTACACTCTCTTTAAGCGATGCATTCTCCCTAAGAAGATCCTCCATCTCTTCCCTGATTACCTCTAGAAAAGCGTATACTTCTTCAACATCAAATCCCCTTAACTTCATAGGAAATTGTTTTTGCTGGATGTCAAGCGGTGTTATTCTCATATAATGCCCCCTCTTTTTAATTTATAGGCAAGCTCAATTAAAGACCCTATAAAAAAATACTTTATAAATATTACAGCGAGTATTACAACCATCGGTGATATATCTATGGGACCCAGCCTGTAGCCTATAACCCTTCTAATCGGCCTGTATACGGGTTCTGTTATACCTTTTAAAAATCTCACTATCGGATTATATGGATCAGGATTTACCCAGCTTATTAAGGCTGAAATAATAACTATCCACATATAAACAGTAAGTAATATATCGAGTATATGTGCAATAGCTAGCAGTAAATTTGCAAAGATAAACATCTATCCTCCCCCTAATTCCTTTGCCCTATGCGTTGCTGCCTCAATTGTTGCAATTACAGTGTCCTTAAACCT
>MHEF01000016.1:0-1943 GCA_001805125.1 Nitrospirae bacterium RBG_13_39_12 | reverse complement strand
AAACCTTAAGACCTGCCTCTGTAGTGCCACCGGGGGATGTTACCATTTCCCTCAGTTTTGAGGGGTCCATACCGGTATTTAACAGCCTTGCAGTGCCAAGCAAGGTCTGGACTGCAAGGGTAGTGGCATCATCCTTTTTAAGTCCCATCTTAATTCCACCTTCTATCATCGCTTCAATAAAATATGCGAAAAACGCAGGCCCGCTTCCTGAGACAGCAGTTACAGCATTCATGTATTTTTCCGGTAGCATAAGAACTTCTCCGATCGACATGAAAATATCCTTTATCAAACCCATTTCTTTATCATGAATGCATTCATACATTGACAAAACAGACATCCCTTCTTGAACAAGTGCAGGTGTATTAGGCATTACGCGTATTATCTTTCTAGTCTTAAGCCTCGATGCGAGGTACGACAGTGTTATGCCAGCAGCAATTGAAACTATTATCTTATCGCTCGAAATACCTTCTGATATCTCGGAAGTGACATCATTCATATTCTGGGGTTTGACCGCAAGTATTATAATGTTGCATTTATTTACAACCTCTTTATTATCAGAAGTAGTCTTTATATTGTATGTTTTCTCAAGATCCTGGCGTCTCTTATCTAGAGGCTCTGAGACAATTATATCCTTTCCGTATTTTGTAAAAATGCCTTTAACAATCGCCTCTGCCATATTTCCTCCGCCGATAAAACCTATCATCAATTCATCTCCTTTCTCCAAATATCCCTGTCCCGATCCGGACCATGGTTGCGCCTTCCAGAATAGCCACTTCGTAATCATTGGTCATGCCCATGGATAGTTCAGGTAGTCTATACCCTTCTTTTTCCGCCTTATCCCTTAATTCTCTTAGTTCTCTGAAAAAGGGCCGCGCTTTTTCCGTCATATCAAAAAAGGGGGGCATGGTCATCAACCCCTCAAGTTTCAAATGTTTCATTGCCGAAACCGCTTCTATGAAATCCATGAGATGTTCTTTTGCAATACCATGTTTTGTCTCTTCTTCTGAAAGTTTTACCTCTATTAAAACCCTTTGTATCTTACCTGCCCTTTCAGCATGTTTGTTTAAAAGTGCTGCAAGCTCAGCCGAATCGAGCGAATGGATCAGGTCAAAGAGCTGCACGGCTGATTTTGCCTTGTTTTTCTGAAGGTTCCCGATCAAATGCCATTCTATATCACAATCTATACAATGCAATCTGCAATCAGAAATTTTATCCTGTGCCTCTTGCACCCTGTTTTCTCCGAATATTCTCAGTCCAAGGTCTATCGCAACCTTAATTCTGTCAAAAGGAACTGTTTTGGTAACAGCAATAAGTTTAACATCAAAGGGATTTCTCTCTGACCTGATGGCAGCAGACGATATTTTCCTGAAGATATTTTTTACTTTTTCAAGTAATATCTTATCTTCCATTCCGGTTTTAATATTGCCGAAATCTACTATTTCCGTGTTCATAATAACAAGTAGTAATATACTATCACAGGGTCTTAACTATGTCATCAAGGAGAAGCACACTAATCTCTTCGACTTTTTTTAATGATTCATCGTTTGTTATAAAACTCTTGCTTCCTCCATAGATAGTTGTTGCTATTTGAATAGCATCAGGTGTCTTTATCCCATATTTTGCTCTGAGATCGGATGCTATATCAGATATCTTCAAATCTAAATTAATAATTTTAAGATTGGGAAAGGTCAGCAGAAGGTCTTTGTAATCTTTTGCTACTGCTAAGTTGCTGTCTTTCTTGGGTTTAACAAGGATTTCTATTAATGTTATTACTGAGGTAACCGCATTATATTTCCCATGCTCAACAGCTTCAAAAATTCTCTCTGTTACGTGAGAATAATCAGGATGATCCTCTAAATGATAGATAAAAACCATGGGATCAATGCCGATAATCTTATCTCTGATGCCCTTCATCACCATGATTCTCTCTCACGTCTGACATA
>MHEF01000015.1:8677-9516 GCA_001805125.1 Nitrospirae bacterium RBG_13_39_12 | reverse complement strand
CCTCTTTTTAAGTCACTTCCATTTAGACCATATAATAGGTTTACATATCTTAAATAGAATAAAATGTTTCCAGGAATTGCATATCTTCGGCCCTAAGGGCACAAAAAATATCTTGAATAAATTCATAAACAGTCCTTTTACCATGCCTATTTCGCAACTCCCCTTCCCTGTTGAAATTTATGAACTTCCTAAAGATCAAAAGAAGGTCCCCTTCCACGTCAATTCAAAACCACTCCTCCATTCATCATTGACATTAGGATTTAGACTGGGATTAAATGAAAAAGTGATCAGTTATTGTCCTGATACAGGATACTGTGAAAATGCTGTAGAATTATCAAGAAATGCAGACCTTCTTATTGCAGAATGTGCATATAAAAGTGGGCAGGAAAGTCTAAAATGGCCTCACTTGAATCCGGAGACTGCTGCAAAGATTGCAAAAGAGGCGGATGCGAAAAGACTTGCACTCGTTCATTTTGATGCACATCTGTTTAATACATTAGATGAAAGGAAAGAAGCAGAGAAAAAGGCTCAGGAGATATTTAAAAATACATTTGCTTCTTCAGATGATTTGATAGTAAATATTTAATGTATTTTGTAATTGTTAAAAATTAGTAATACGAAAGATTTTAAAAGGAGCCTACCATGAACAGTAAGAGTTTTTTCCAAAATTTGTTTGTTTTCGAGATGGCAAATAACCATATGGGTGATATCAAACACGGTTTAAGAATAATAAGAGCATTCCACAAGGTCAGCAAGAATTTTGATTTTCAGTTCGGGATCAAATTCCAATACAGGGATTTAGACACATTCATTCATCCTGGCTTCAAGGATAGACAGGA
>MHEF01000015.1:3561-8632 GCA_001805125.1 Nitrospirae bacterium RBG_13_39_12 | reverse complement strand
AGAATTTAAACGTTTAAAGGATGAAATCAAAAAATTAGGTTTTATAGCAATATGCACACCCTTCGATGAAAATTCTGTTGATCTGATAGAGAAACATAATTTTGACATAATAAAAATCGCAAGTTGTTCTTTTACAGACTGGCCTTTACTGGAGAGAATAGTCAAAACAGATAAACCTATTATTGCTTCTACCGCAGGGGTATCTTTAGATGATATAGATAAAGTTGTAACCTTTTTTGAACATAGGAATAAAGAATTCTGTTTAATGCACTGCGTAGGTGAATATCCTACAAAAAAGAGCAATCTCGAATTAAATCAAATAGATGTATTGAAGCAAAGATATCCTGAAATACCTATCGGGTACTCTACCCATGAAGATCCAAATAATTTTGATGCAATCAAAATAGCTATCGGCAAAGGGGCTGTTGTATTTGAAAGACATGTTGGAGTGAAAACAAAAAAGTACAGTATAAATGCATATTCTTCTACTCCTAAACAGGCTCAAAAATGGTTAATGTCAGCCAAAGAAGCATTGGAAATGTGCGGCACGAAAGATAGCCGGAGAGAATTCTCAGAAAAAGAACTTTCAGACTTACAAGGATTGAAAAGAGGTGTATTTGCTAAAGTATCTATTAAAAAGGGAGCACGGATAGATAGGTCTAACACCTTCATAGCTATCCCTAATATAAACAATCAGCTTTTGGCAAATGACATGTCAAAGTATACAGAATTCATTGCCAATAACGATATTAAAACGAATGAACCTTTGATGCTGAATGATTTATCAATAAAAAACCTGCGAGAGAAAGTATTACAAATTATAAAATCTATGCGTCAGTTACTGATTGATAGTAGAGTGACTTTACCGGATAAATTGAATTTTGAGCTTTCTCATCATTACGGCATAGAAAACTTCGAGAAATGGGGCGCAGCGATAATTAGCTGCATCAATAGAGAGTACTGCAAGAAACTGATAATAATGCTTCCTGGCCAAAAACACCCCGTTCATCATCACATAAAAAAAGAGGAGACGTTCCACGTTCTCTATGGCGACGTTATATTTGATCTCAACGGAAACGAGAAAGAATGCAAACCCGGAGAAATTATAGTTGTTGAGAGGGGAATGAGGCACAGTTTTAGCTCAAAGAATGGCGTAATTTTTGAGGAGGTATCCACTACGCATTATAAGGACGATTCATATTATGAGGATGAACAAATACTGAAAAATAAGAATAGAAAAACAGAAATGACTTTCTGGTCAGATTGGCTGTATAAGAACATTTCATGATTACTATCGCTTGGGATATTGACGATGTTCTGAATGACCTTATGCGATGCTGGTTCTGGGAGAAATGGTTACCTGATCATCAAGAATGTAAAAAATCGTATGAAGACCTAAAGGAAAATCCGCCTCACAGAATTTTAGGAGTCAGTCTTAATGAGTATTTGCAATCCCTTGATGAATTTCGTCTTTCAGAACAGTATATGAAAATGAAACCTGTTCGGGATATCATGGAATGGTTTTTATCTCAAGGAAGAAATTTCAGGCATATTGCCTTGACAGCAGTGCCTCTCAGAGCATCTTCAATATCTGCTCAGTGGGTGATCAAGAATTTTGGGAAATGGATAAGAACCTTTCATTTTGTTCCTTCAAAGAGGTCATTGGAAGATATCCCGGAATATGATAAGGATAAAGGAGATTTTTTGAAATGGTTTGGCAGGGTTGATATCCTGATAGACGATAATCCTGAAAATATTAAAAATGTTTCAATATCTGGGATAAAAGGGCTTTTGATACCGAAACCATGGAATACAGAGACTCACAGTACCTTAGAGGTGTTAAATACTCTAAAATGATTAAACTATCAGATTATGTATTCGATTTTATTGTCAAAACTGGTGTAAAGCATGTCTTTTTACTCCCGGGCGGAGGCTGCATGCATCTCGTTGATTCACTTGGTAAAAATATGAAATTAGAGTACACCTGCTGTCTCCACGAACAAGCTGCAGCGATTGAAGCTGAAGCCTATGGCCAATTTACCAATAACCTTGGAGTTGCTCTGGTCACAACAGGCCCGGGTGGGACAAACACTGTAACTGGTGTTGCCGGTGCATGGATTGATTCAACACCGATGCTGATCTTATCAGGACAGGTAAAGCGCTCAGATATGATTGGAAATAGTGGTGTAAGACAGATGGGAATTCAGGAGGTGAATATCATCTCAATTGTAAAACCGATAACAAAATATGCGGTAACTGTGATGGAACCGCTTACTATAAGATATCATTTAGAAAAAGCTGTATATCTTGCAAAAGCAGGACGTCCCGGCCCAGTCTGGATTGACATCCCTTTGGACATACAAGGATCAATGATTGATGAAAGCAGACTTGAAGGATTTAAATCTTCAGAAATCACTTCAAACAAGAAAAATAAGATTTTTTTCGGTCAAACTGTAGAAACAATCCGTCTGCTTAATGAATCTGAACGCCCGGTTATTCTGGCAGGCAATGGCATCCGTCTTGCAAAAGCCCAGAAGGATTTCTTGAATTTAATTAATTTTCTAAACATCCCAGTTCTCACGACCTGGAAATCTATCGATTTCCTGCCTGAGAACCATAAACTCTTTTTTGGAAGGCCCGGCTCTATCGGACAGAGGGGTGCGAATTTTATTCAGCAGAATGCTGACTTGATTATTACGATAGGTGCACGCCTTGACCTTGCTCAAATTGGATACAATTATCAGAACTTTGCACGTGAAGCAAAAAAGGTAATTGTTGATGTAGATATTGCAGAGATTCAAAAAATAAAAACCAAAATTGATGTCCCGATCTGTACAGATGCAAAAGCCTTCATCCAGGAATTGATAAATAAGCTGAATCTCGTAGAACGTAAAGACCTTTCAGATTGGCTATCCCGGTGTAAAACATGGAAGAAAAAATATCCTGTAGTTCTTCCTGATTATTGGATGCAAAAAAAATATGTGAACACATATGTATTAGTAGATGTTCTCTCCGAGCTAATGAATGAAAATGATGTAATGGTTCCCGGGAGTTCCGGCAGTTGCAGTGAAATAACAATGCAATCCTTTAAAGTGAAAAGGGGGCAACGCATTCTGAATACCCCAGGGCTTGGTGCCATGGGATCCGGACTTCCTGCCTCTATAGGAGCTTGTATCGCAAGTGGGGAAAAACGCACAATCACTATCATTGGTGATGGAGGCCTGCAGCATAATATTCAGGAATTGGAAGTAATATCGCGGTTGAACCTGCCCATTAAGATCTTCATCCTGAACAATAACGGCTATGCATCAATTAGGAATACACATAATCGTTTCTTCGACGGGCGCCTGGTGTGTTGTGATCCGTCAAGTGGATTGACTATCCCTGATACTCGAAAAATAGCTTCTGCATACGGGTTAAAAACAGCAAGAATAACAAATCATACCAAACTAAAAGAAAAGGTAGAGCATGTTCTAAACGCTGAAGGCCCTGTGGTCTGTGAAGTGATGGTCGATCCACTGTTGCAGACTGCACCGAAACTTTCGTCTGAGGTTAAACCTGACGGTTCAATCGTCTCAAAACCCTTAGAGGACCTTTGGCCTTTCTTGGATCGGCAAGAATTCAAGAATAATATGGTAATTTCGCAAATTGATGAGAAAGGATAATGAAAACACCTTCAGATCTTAAGAAAAACGCTTTTGCGAAAATCGGTGTGCCAATAGACAAGTGTAGAGTATGTGACAATAAATTTTTCGAAAAAGCATTGTTACGATACGAGAATATGCCAAGGGCTGCTCAATATTTGCCAGACGCAGAGTCACTTGAAACTGATAAAGGAGTTGATCTGGAAGTCTGTCAGTGTTCAGGTTGTGGATTAGTGCAGCTAAACAATGATCCCGTTCCTTATTATAAGGAGGTTATACGCGCTGCTGCTTTTTCAGAGGAAATGAAAGATTTCCGAAGGAAGCAATTCGATAGCTTCATTCAAAAATATTCCCTCAAAGGAAAGAAAATCATTGAGATCGGCTGTGGCCGTGGAGAGTACCTGTCGATTATACAGCAATTTGGTATAAATGCTTATGGATTGGAGCATTCAGAAGAATCAGTGATGCAATGTGTCAAAAATGGTCTGAAGGTTTTACAGGGGTTTATTGATAGCAGCACCTATAGGTTAGACCATGCCCCTTTTGATGCCTTTATTATTTTGAATTTTCTTGAACATCTACCTGACCCAAATTCAACTCTAAGAGGAATATATAACAATTTGACAGATGACGCTGTAGGACTTGTCGAGGTACCAAATTTTGATATGATTTTGAGAAACAAACTTTTCTCTGAATTCACATGTGATCATCTATTTTATTTTACCAGGGAAACTTTAAATGCAACATTAAGGCTAAATGGTTTTGAAATTATTGACTGTAATGAAGAGTGGTACGAATACATAATTTCTGCAATAGTAAAGAAAAGAGAAAAGATAGACATATCGCATTTTTATAAATATCAGGCGCAACTTAAAAATGAAATAGAAGAATATATTCGTCGTTTTAAGGATAAAAGGGTAGCAATATGGGGTGCCGGGCATCAGGCACTTGCAATTATTTCTTTAATAAATTTAGCCGACAAAATCAAGTATGTCGTTGACTCTGCAGCATTTAAACAGGGTAAATATACACCGGCCACACATGTTCGCATAGTATCTCCTGACACACTTTACTCAGACCCGGTAGATGCTGTTATTGTTATGGCAGCCAGTTACTCCGATGAAGTAGCAAGGATTATACGACAGAGGTATGATAGAAATATAAATGTTTCCATATTGAGAGATTTCGGATTGGAAGTTGCTTAACATTGCCAAATGAGTTTTTAACTGGAAAATATAAAGCGAGGTTGGTGTTTGGAAATTAAGAAGATAATTGATTTATTAGAATCTTTAATTAAAAATCCATCAGAAGGGCTACCAGAGGATATATTCCTTTTTGTAAGCAGCATTACCCCGATTATCAATGTGGATTTGCTGATAAAAAATGACCCCAATCATACACTTCTAACCTGGAGGGATGATGGTTAT
>MHEF01000015.1:1251-3396 GCA_001805125.1 Nitrospirae bacterium RBG_13_39_12 | reverse complement strand
AAAAGATTATGAAATACGATGAAAAAGTTAAAAGGGGAGAGAGCATAGCCATACTTCAATTTCAATACGATTACAAGTGTAATTTTCATTGCCAGCATTGTGATATAACAAGATTGCGCAGTAAAAATAAAAACAGGTTTTTTACAATTAATGATGTTAAAGAACTTTCACGGCAGGCTGATGAAATGGGTCTTGCGCATATAGTAATTACAGGCGGAGAACCGTTGGTATTCCCGGATTTTGACGATATAGTTAAAGCTATCGACCCTCAAAAATTTTACATAACTTCAGATACAAATGGATGGCTTTTGGATAAGAAAAGAGCAAAACATTTGAAAAGTATAGGTGTTGATAAAATTCAGCTGAGTCTTGATAGCCTTTCGGCGGCTGAACATGATGAATTCAGACGGAAAAAGGGTTCGCATGAAAAAGCCATAAGAGCTATTGATGCAGCTTTGGATGCCAGATTAAATATTATTATACAAACCGTGGTTACAAAGCAAAGGGTCAGATCAAGAGAGTTCATTGAATTTTTAGAATTTTTAAATGGAAAAGGCGTAGGAGTTTTTGTAACATACGCAAAGCCTGTTGGATCATGGGAAGGAAATTTTGACGTTTTAGTTAACAGAGAGGATATGGATTATATGAGGGAACTTGAGAAAAAGTATAATGTGTTTACACATCTCACCCCATCATATGGTCTTAATTTGGGCTGCATATCGGTCAAAAGAATGGTGTCTATTACAAAGTATGGCGATGTAATGCCATGTCCATATATTCATTGTTCACTTGGAAACTTTTTTAAGGAGCCATTAAAAGACATTATTGAAAGAGGCTTGAAAATTAAATATTTTGGGAAATATGTTGATACGTGTCTTATTGCAGAGGACAGAAAATTTATTAATGACTATGTGGTTAAAAAAATATATGGTAAACCACTCCCGGTACCCTATGCTGAAGTATTTACCAGTGAAGACTTTATTGCTTAGGAAGAACCGGGGGAAAAGCGGGACTGTCATTGCGAGCACAGCAAAGCAATCTTCGGGATAATCCTCTCTCAGGCGATTTAGATCACATCCTAACCCATACTGTAGGACTTTGGGAAGACCTCAGGGGGAAACGTCTCTTTATTACCGGCGGCACAGGTTTTTTCGGCTGCTGGCTTTTAGAGAGTTTTGCCTGGGCGAATGATAACCTCGATCTTAAAGCGTCAACTCTTGTCCTTACAAGGAATTACGATGCATTCAAAAAGACTGCCCCGCACCTTGCTACCTATCCGGCAATCCAGTTTTTTATTGGAGATGTCAGGAATTTCAATTTTCCCGAAGGAGAATTCTCGCATATCATTCACGCGGCCGCTACTTCGGCGGCTGCTACGTTCCACGGTGAAGACCCTTTCGTGAAATTCGATACCATTGTCGAAGGAACAAGACATACCCTTGATTTTGCTGTCCAGTGTAATGCCAAGAAGTTTCTTATGACCAGTTCCGGGGCTGTATATGGAAAACAACCATTCGACATGACCCATATTTCAGAAGATTATCGTGGTGCACCCGATCCTACAGATGTAAATTCTGCCTGGGGAGAGGGTAAACGGGTAGCAGAGTTCCTCTGTGCGTATTATCCAAAAAAGTATGGCATTGAGACTAAGATTGCCCGTTGTTTTTCCTTTGTTGGCCCCTACCTGCCCTTAGATATCCATTACGCCATTGGAAACTTCATAAGGGATGCAATAAATGGCGGCCCTATCCAGGTTAACGGCGATGGAACGCCTTATCGATCCTATCTCTATGCTGCTGATTTGGTCATCTGGTTATGGACGATTCTTTTCAAGGGTGAGTCATGCCGCGCATATAACGTTGGCTCGGAAGAAGACATAACTATTGCGGAGCTTGCTAATACGGTGGCACAAAGTTTTCAGAAGCCTATTGAGGTAAGAATAGCCAAATCACCTGACCCAAACAGGCCGCCCGAACGATACGTGCCATCGACAAAGCGGGCACAAATAAACTTAGGAGTTAGACAGATCGTTGATCTTAGGGCAGCCATTGAACGAACAACTAAGTATCATTTGTCTAATAAAATACACGGCAGCGTTTGATATATTTTATTAATGAGGTTTTCAAGGCTATTGACTCATCAGGA
>MHEF01000015.1:0-1192 GCA_001805125.1 Nitrospirae bacterium RBG_13_39_12 | reverse complement strand
AAAAAGAATATATTGTTGCTTTTACCACAACTAACAGATGAATGCAAGCTTCTGATTATTGATAATCATTCAGATGTACCTGTTGATGAGACATTAAAACTTGTTCTGTCAGAATATGCTCATATAAACTGTAAAATAATACGCAATAAGGTTAATATCGGCGGTAACGCAAATATCATACGATGTTTTGAAATGTGTGAAACCGAGTGGTTATGGGTTTTAGGAGATGATGATATAGTGAAGGAAGATGCTGTAAAAACAATAATTAGTCATATTCATAAACTAAATGATTATACTTTTTTGAATTATTATTGGGTAGCGGATAATCATCCACTAAGGGATAAAGCTATTTTTACAATCGGAATTGAAGAATTTATAAAAAACATTGATTTTATGGGTTTCATTGGATTTGTATCCTCATCAATTTACAATGTATCTAAAGTAATTTCAGAAATAAGAGTAGGCTATATGATGACAGCTTCGTGTCACCCTCATATAGCAATGCTTTTTGCCTCGCTAAAAGACTCTGGAAAATGTGCCTTATTACCGGAACAAATAGTGACTTACAGTGGCACTGGCGCTCCTAATTTTCATGGATTTATTTTATATGTGTTGCTCGGATGGCCATTACTTCTCGATCTGCCTTTTTTAAATTCGGCATCCAGATATTATCTAAAGCTACAATTATCCAAATTAACAAACCCCTTGCTTGTTGGTGGGACTGCTAATTACTTAGCGCACAAGCACTATATAGAACATGAGCGGGATGAATCATTGTATTTTTATAAAACAATAGACCAACGCTTTTTTTCATTAAGCAGGTCTTTCTATGTAAAATTTATGAGATATGTTTGTTATTTCTGGGTAAAATATCCACGATTATTCTTGCCTTTACTCAAAATGATATACAAACGTTTGAAAGGAAAGGATTACGAATTTATCAACACTATTCAGTGGTAATAATGCTGTTAGATTACTTAATAAATTTTTAAAAATTTATACAACATGCCGAAACATGAAATTTAATACTCACAAAATAGGTCAGTTCATTACTGGTCCATTCTTGGGGAAATGGGAAACAGTATCTCTCCAAGCTGACAGAATTGTTTGTCTATGAGTGATCCCTTTATATCTATTATTATTACTACCTATAACAGGTCCTTTTACCTTAAACAGTGTTTGAAGAGTATTC
>MHEF01000014.1:6319-9305 GCA_001805125.1 Nitrospirae bacterium RBG_13_39_12 | reverse complement strand
ATGCAGCACTTATCAATGAGCATACACTGGATTCTTCCCTTCTTTATGCGCATGCGATAATTGTTCATGAATTCGAGCATAATCAGTGCGGGAGCGAGACTACAATGGATACGCCTTTTGACGTATGGCTTAATGAGGCGTATACGGTTGATGTTGAGCGGCGATTTATGGCCGATCTTTTTGATGCGGCTTTTATAAGGCTGTATCAGGTTGACAGCATAAGAAACCCGCTTCTGGGTCCGTTGTCCATGGAAGATGCAGGACATGTGGGACAAATTGTGAGAGAAGGCTTTAATGACCCTGAAGAATTGATAGACGGGGTGACCTACATTAAGGCTGCTGAGGTAATAAGGATGCTCCGTCTGGTACTGGGGCATAAAAACTTTCGTGCGGGGGAATTACTATATTTCTCTCGTTATCATAACGGAAATGCAAATACAGACCAGTTTTTCGAATGCTTTGAAGAAACATCCGGAATTTCTCTCGATCAGTTCAAAAAAAGGTGGCTATATACCATAGGCTATCCAAAAATAACTGCAACAACTGATTATGAAAAGGAAACAGGGTGCTATCGAATACATTTCTATCAGGAATTGGAGCAAGGACAAGAACCATTTTATGTCCCTGTCGAACTGGCACTTGTGGATAATAATGGAAAAGATATCGTTGGTACTCAGCAGGTTTTACATCTAAAAAAGGCTGAGGAAGAAATTGTTTTTAAAAATATTTCAGAACCTCCTGCCTTTGCATCAATTAACCGTGATTACTCATTTTATGGTACTTTCCGTTATAAGAACGCATCTCCTGAGAAACTTGAATTACAGGCACGTTTTGATCCGAATGCATATAACAGGGTGGATGCCATGCGGCAACTGACGGACAGGGAACGGGTTAAGCTGCTCAATAACCCTGATGCTGAAATAGATTCGCACTGGCTGGATATCTATGGTGAAATACTTTCAGACAAAAATCTGCATGGTTCTTTAAATGTTTATTTTTTGCGTATCGACGAACAACCCATAGACCGCTTTTACATCACATGGTATCAGGAACTTGTCAAGGCGAGGGAAAGACTGATGATGGATGTGAATAGACTCTATCGGAATGAGCTTCTTGAGCAATTTCACCAACTGGATACCTATTCAACTTCAAAAAGGCGCTCACCGAAAGATGGTCTCGATGACCGCATGCTGAAGAATGTTCTGCTGGATCTAGTTACTGTTGATGATTCTACAGAAAGCCATCAATTGACACTGGAACATTTTTATGCGGCAACCACTGCAACAGACCGTGTGGGCGCTTTGTTGGCACTCAACCGGAGTTCTGCCCCTTTGCGCCGTAACATTCTTGAGGATGTTTATAAGAGATGGCATAAACACCTCAGCGGTTACACCAACTATCTCCGGGTTATTGCAAGTGGTACGGGAAAAGATGTCTTTGACATGATAGAAGATGAGAAGAAACGTCCGGGTTTCGACATCACTAATCCTACATGGTGCAGGGCGCTTTTTCTTCCAATGGCTATCAATAATAAGATGGTGTGGACAGATCGCGGGATCAGGTGGATTACTGACACTGTGATAGACCTTGCTCCTGTAAATGCAATCACTGCGAGCCGACTGCTTAACACTTTCCAGCATGTACATAAATTAAAGCCCGAGCTATGCGAAAAGGTGGAAGCATCTCTGGAGCGCATAACCAAAGATGTTCCTGGGGTTGTGAACCCTGCTATTTATGGTCAGGCAAATGCGTATCTGGAAGGAAAATAGGAATATTATACCGGTCAGGAAATTGGTACAGAGCATTTTCTGTCATCCTGACTACTGAAGTCCTATACGAAAACGGAAATCACGGGAACTCAAGATAACACCATCCGGAATAATCTCCAGAAGCTTAAGACCTTCAGCAAAATTTTGGCCTTCACGCAGTAACTGGCCATTGATTCTTACCATTCTGGAAGATGGATCATTAGAATAAACTAAGGAAGAAATAGTGAAGTCTGGCAGACCTTGTTTAACAGATGAAGGTAAGTCAGAAAATTCATACACTTTCCCGGGTTCTGGCTTGAAATCAGTATGGATTTCTGCTTTATCAGTACGGCTTACTTCGGGTAACTGCTGAGGTACAGGTGAAGTAAGTTCATGGGATTCTGTTGTTCCAGCAGTTGGTGAAGGATGGAAATCAGGAAATTTTTTCTCCATATCAGCTTCAACCTGTTTTTGTTCATCTTGCTTAACCTTGAAAGTTTCGCTGTCGCCTTGTTTGGAAGCAGTAGGTTTAGGCTTGGAGGGTGAACGTTCTTCAGATACCATTATTTCTGGATTGACAGCCTTATCTTGGATAGGAGAAGAAGATACAACAGGCAGTTGTCCGTCAGATTTATCACTTAATGGTTCATTTACATTTGACCCACTCTGTTCTTTTAAAGTTGATTGTGCAACAAGAGCTGGCTTTTTAGAGTGCCATGGGCCTAACCACCATGCTAACAAGCCTGCATTGATGAGCAATGCAATTAAAAGAATATATGGCCACAAAAGACGCTTCTTTGGTTTCTGTATCAAAGTATCCTGAACCGCAAGCAGATCTGGTACTTTGCCACGCTTACGTTCCTTCTCTGATTTTTTGAGAGCATCAAGTATATAAGACATGCTATTTATCCTTTACCTTATTATTTATCAAAAACGGTTCCCCATTGCCGGACATCGGGTTGAGGTGAATTATGGTTAAAGGACCGACTATCCCATCAGGCACCAGTCCATTGTCGAGCTGAAACTTTTTTACTTGTTCGACAAGAATATCATCAAAAATAAGGTTTTCACCGGATTTAGCTTTCAGACCTTGAGTGAGAGCAAGTTTACTGTATAACCACTCTACCACTGGTCCTTGATTGCCACGTTTAATATAGCCCCGATACTTGGGTGGCATACGCCAAAGGATGGTGTAATCACCAAACCACCACGTTGCAATATCTTTTACGTTGACATTC
>MHEF01000014.1:0-6308 GCA_001805125.1 Nitrospirae bacterium RBG_13_39_12 | reverse complement strand
GCCAACCAGGAAAGTTGCTATTTGGCCATTGATGGCTGTAAGCGTAGCGTAAAATTGCCTGCCTTGATTATCAAAAAGCTTCAACATGGCAGGTCTGTTCAAATGCAGGAGATTGTTTAAACTTCCCCTTGAATCCAGACAACTCAAACCCTGTGAATTAGCTTGTTGACAGGCATTTCCTTTGTCAGTGTTGTAAGTTATACCCCATTGCTTTAGCAAAGATTGGTACGCCATCTCTCTACTTCGAGAAATAGGCTGGTTTGTTGACCAGTTTAATGTGTCCAACTTTATAATTTCCGGTGTTTTTGTTTCCACAGGTTTTGACTTGTAATTATAAAAAGTAGCGGCAACCGCAACCCCGCAGACAATAAGTACCAGAGCAGCCAATGCCCATCTCAATGTTTCCCGGGGAATTTTCTTAACCCTGGACCTACCTAATATTTCACTTGCAGCTTTAATAAGAGTAGATTTGTCAACGCGGTCTTTTCCCTGAGCATAAGTACCAAGCAAAGCCCGGTCGCATAATAGATTAATAAGCCGTGGAATTCCGCCGCTCAAGTGGTAAAGTTTATTAATAATTGATTCAGGAAACAGGTTGCCATGTGCTCCTGCTATTGTAAGGCGGTGTTTAATGTAAGCACTGACCTCGTTGCTCGATAGGGGGCCAAGATGGTAACGTGCAGTGACCCGTTGTGCCAGCTGCCGCAAGTCCTGCCGTGACAGCATGTCCCTGAGTTCAGGCTGTCCGACCATAATTATCTGAAGCAACTTCTGTTGATTGGTCTCCAGATTGGTGAGTAACCGTACCTGCTCCAGCACATCTGCACTGAGATTCTGGGCCTCTTCTATTATAAGTACTGTCTTGCGGCCTCTGGCATGAGTATCAAGCAGGTATGCATTGATGTGGTCCACAAAGACTTTTATACTGGTGTTAGCTTCAGGATAGCTGATTCCTAATTCATCACAGAAAGTTGCCAAAAGCTCATCAACAGTAAGTTTCGGATTAAGTATGAACGCTATATCACAGTTTTCCGGTATTTGTTCGAGAAGGCATCGGCAGACCGTTGTTTTACCCGTTCCTACCTCACCTGTGAGCAGTACAAAACCTCCGTCACTATTGATTCCGTAAATAAGATGGGCCAGGGCCTCACGGTGCTGTTCGCTCATGTAAAGGTAACGGGGATCAGGAGCAATAGAAAAAGGTAGTTCTTTAAGTCCAAAATATTCTTTATACATAGGTGTCCATGTTTAGTTATACCGAAGAGATAGCCGAGCAAACGTTTTTATACATTAATATTTGATTTTTGAACGTCTTTTAGATAGTAATACAAGAATCTAAAAAATACAATTAGTTTTGATCATCTTACTCTGATGCTTACTTCCCTGGTTCTATAAACAGAAAGTCTGTTAACTCAACTGATTCAAGCAAGGTGCCATTCTTTAAATTCTGTATAAAAACCTAGATCAGGCAGGGATTATTCCATTTTTCAAAAACTGTGATTATTCTACTGCCACGAATGTTTCTGTACGGTTTATACCTTTAATCTTTCTTATCTTTTTGAGAATCTTATCAAAAACATCAGAGGCGTCTTTCCCCTCAATGACTGCGGCTATATCGTAGTGCCCTGTCACCAGATCAGCAGTTACAACTCCCCTTATACCCCTCAGTGTATCCCTAATAAAGACATCTTTTCCCGGTAATACGTTTACAAGCATATACACTCTTGCCATAAATCCTCCTTTAATTGATATCTATTAAAATTATAGTTTTTTTTGATGTGGATTACAAAGATTTTTAAATAAATCATATGATTTATATTGCACAATATTATGGAAGACCATGGATATGTTCCGGTGCTAAAATAGAAATTGGGTTTGATAATCAAAGAAAAAATGGTGAAATCGATTCTTTCGAAATCAGGGATTCCGGGTGCTGATTACTGTATAAAATAAAAACAGTATTATTTAAATAGCGTAAAAGATGGCGAAGGATTTACTGGGAAGTATAATTTTAAAATTACAGTGATATAAAAAAGGATTAAGTTCAGAATGGTTCAAATTAGTCAGTGTTTTGCTCTTTGATCACCAAGGGGTTGGTTGCACTTGGGACATCGGCCGGAATACTTGCTTACTTTTCCTTCCCAGCCACAGGTGAAGCATTTAACTGACTGGAAATGCTGGTCGTTTTCTTTCTTTTTAAATACCCTCATAAATATTCTTATAATTGTCCATAAACCTGCAATAATTAGAACAACAACCAGTATTTCCTTCAAGGAATAATTACCAAAAACAATCGTATCCATTTTTATTCCCTCATTAGTTTTTTTTCAAATAAGATTTTCTTTTCTTCTCATCGAATTTTTCAATAGCATATCTTAGCATAGTTCTGGGCATTTGTTGATAAGAGTTTTTTAAGAATTGTTCTTCTATTTGCTGGTTTCTTTTACCTATTTCACGCAGCATCCAGCCGACCGCTTTATGTATGAGGTCATGCTTATCATTCAGAAGAATTTTAGAAATATTTAATGTATCCTTAAACTGGTTATTCTTTATAAATGCAAATGTCGACATGATAGCTATTCTCCTTACCCACAGATTATCTGATTTTGCAAATCTGTATAGAATTGACCTGTCTCTTTTAAGAAGATAATCCCCTAAAATACGTTCTGCAGATAAGTCTACCAAATCCCAGTTATTTATGTTTTTAGTGTTCTTCAGATAAAAATCGAATATTTTACCTTTCCCTGTTTCGTTTGCTTTCCTGTATCTGATAATCAGGAGTAGAAGGGCAACCAGTCTGTGTTCATGTGTCTTATCCCTTAACAGATGCCGCAGGTCTTTTAAGGAAATCTCTGGATACTTGGTTGCTATTCTTTGCTGTTCAGGAACAGTAACCCCGAGGAAAACATCCCCTTCGCCATATTGTCCCTTACCTGTTTTGAAGAATTTTGAAAGTATTTTAGCCTTTTCAGGATTTGCACATTTTAATAAATCTTCTTTTAGCTTATCCAACATGGTATTAAAATTAATCTACAGGCTTCAGCAATACATGTCAACGTTAAAAACACTTTATATAATCATGTTTATAATTATTACACCTTGTGGTCTCTGCCACAGTTCCAAATTTCTGTCATTCCGGCTCTTGTCACCGCTTTGTCGGGGATCGGTCCGGAATCTTTCCGGAAGGATTCTCTCCTCGGCGAGTCGCTGAGGCGACCCGACCTCCCGAATCCCGAAAGCCTTCGGGACGGGATTGCGGGAATGACACAAAAAATAAACATTCAAATAATGGACACCCTGCAGTCTATGCCGCAGGGTTCTTCACTTTGTAAAAAATATTTAAACGAGGATGACATTGATTTAAATAATTAACAGTAAATTCTTTATTTGACACATCAGTTGAAAGCAGGGAGATGGAAATATAAAGCAGTAGTTTTATTTGAGAGAAACTCCAACTTTGTAAAAATCGGGAAATTTTGAACTGCACCATCTGACTGTTACGGGTCTTGGTGAGTCCCAGACAGAAGGAATTTTTACTTGCAGTTTAAGACCTTTATTTAAAGGTGTTTCTGAGAAAAAACTCATACCTGAATCGCTTAGGTCGAAAGTTGTACTTTCATTTATAGTTGTCCAGTCTTTACCGGAATATGTATAGATGACAGGCAAGTCAACGCGGACTCTGTTCTGTATCCTTCTCTCTTGAGTTAGATTGATTATAATTCCTCCATTACAATTCCTTAATTATAAAAAAGCACAAAATTATTGATTTGTCAATTTTTATTTTGGGGGACAGTATTATTTACAAATGCCTTTCGGAACACATGGTAGGTCTGTAAGAAGGAAATATAATCAGATGGATAAGACAGTATATTACGGGTTCTGGTGCCCCCCTTGCTCTATTTTAATAGAATAATTAAAATACCGCCTATGGAAAGAAGGCGTTCCAGGAGAATAAAGATAAAATTAAAAGCCGAACGTATCTCAGGCGATGAGAAATTTGGAGTATACATAGAAAATATCTCAGAAACCGGTATTTATATGATGACCACCCCTTTAAAAAAGCACAAAAAATATATTCCCGGGACAGACATTGATTTGAAATTCCAATTAAATACAGGAGAAATTATCAATCTTTACTGCAAAGTCGTATGGGCAGAATTAAAATCTCCACCGAACGGTATGACAGACAGTATAGGCCTGGAAATAATAGATCCACCATCACGATATCTCGAATTTGTAAGAGAATTAAACTAATTCCTTTAGTTTATCCCTGAATATACACTGTGTGAAATTATATCAACAAGAAAGACACTATTGTCTAAACAGCGGTATTATCTTATATTTGACATTTTTCTCAGACTATGGAAAAGCAAATAAATTGTTTTGTTAAAATATAGCTATATTCAACTAAACGCAGAGGTATAAATGGGAATCAAATTTCATGAGGAACCAAGACTCAAAAATACGGTTATGATTGTTGGATGGCCTGGTATCGGAAATATCGGTCTAATTGCAATTGATACTTTAAGACAAATGACAGGGGCTGAAGAATTTGGGGAAATAGATAGCTGGGACTTCTTTTATCCCAGAAAGGTGATAATTAAATCAGGCATTCTGGAAGATATGAAGTTCCCGACAAATAAATTTTATTATAAAACGTTTGAGAACAATGACCTGATATTCTTTATCGGAGAAGAACAGCCCGGAAGTAAATCAACTTCATCGTATGCTGAAGGAGAAGAAGCTTATCAGATGGCAAACCTTGTACTGGATGTAGCAGAGAGGTTCGAATGCAGGAGAGTATACACTTCAGGTGCAGCAGTGGCCCTGATTCACCATACGATGAAATCAAGGGTATGGGCAACACCTAATACAGAAAAGTTGATCGAAGAAATAAAAGGATATCAAAATACTATCTTGATGTCAGAGATTGAGGGAGGAGGAGGCGGTGGTTTTATAACCGGTCTGAACGGGCTTTTACTGGGGGTTGCAAGGAAAAGAGGGTTTGAAGGTATCTGTTTGATGGGGGAGATACCTGTCTATCTTCAGGGATTACCCTTTCATTATCCAAAGGCCTCGAAATCCGTGCTTGAGGTGCTGGGTAAAGTCCTTAAAATTGGTATTGATTTCAATCAGTTTGATGAACTTTATAAAAACGTAGAAAAAAATATTGAAGATTTTTACAGACAGATCCCATCTAATGTTAGAGATCAACTCGATAAATTAAAAGAGTTCGGTTATTTCAAACAGACCGAACTGAGACCGATGACCGAAAATAGCAGAAAGAAATTATGGGAGGAAATCAGCGAATTCCTGAAGACAGGAGAAAAAGGAGATGAAAAAGCCCTTTGAACTTATTAATCACCCTAAGCTTAAGAATCCGACATTAATTATTGGATGGAAAGAAGATACCGGAAATATTGCCCCAAAAGTTATTGATATTATTAATAAAGAGTTAGACGTCCAAAAGTTTTGCGATATTGACCCTGTAGGTTATTTCTCTATGGCAGGAGTGGATGTCGATGATGACTATGTCCAGTTTCCGGAAAGTAGCTTTTACTATAGTAAAAGAAGGGATTTGGTTATTTTCAAGTCAGACCAACCTGTCTTTAACCATTATATTTTCCTGAATTCAGTTCTGGATTTCGTTGAAAGTTTTTGCAGGATAAAGGAAATTTATACCATCAACGGAATGATTTCTTCATTTGTCCATACTTCTCCGCGAAGGATATTTTCGGTTTTCAATAACCCGGAATTTCAGGAAAGTTATCAAAGCTATGGATTAGAGGGGCTTAATTGGGAAGGTGCGCCTGCTATAAGCAGTTTTCTTTTATGGGTAGCCAAAAGGAGAGGGATTTCCGGCCTCAGCCTCTGGCTGGAGGTACCATTCTACCTTGCTGAGGTTGAAGATTCTGAGTCTGTGAAACTGGCCCTGTCTTTTTTAAATCAGAGGTTTAATTTAAATATGGATCTGGATGAACTAGATTTGAAAATCAGGGAGCAGAATGAGAAGATAGAGTTATTAAGAGAGGAAAAAGCAGAGGTCAATAAATATATTGGGTTTTTAGAAAGCGGGATGACTTTGGATGAGGAAGCCCAGATAAAGTTGACTAAAGAAATCTACAGACACTTTAAAGGATAGATAGACCTTACCCTGATTTTTTATTTATTTTCATGATACTTCACAATCAAACTTCAGGACAGGATGTGCTTTTATCATGATATTTTCGGAAGTTTTGAAAATAAAAAAACCTTCCATGAAGATATCTTTATCGAGTATAATGTAAAAAATTGAAATTTTAAAGGAG
>MHEF01000013.1:14046-32270 GCA_001805125.1 Nitrospirae bacterium RBG_13_39_12 | reverse complement strand
ACTACGATTAAATTTATTTTTAGCCAGGGGCTAAGACCGGCAAAATAAAAAATGTCAATTTTTTGCTCGTTACCTTTACCTATTATTGTGTATAAGAATATTCATTCTGAGCAATAAAGTCAACAGAAAAAAAGGAAACTCCAGTGATACAAAGCTTGACAATTTGTTAATATTGTTTATAAAATGTTTTCCAAAAAGGGGTGATATTATGAAGAAGGCTGGTTTATTTTTACTGCTTACCCTGAGCATCTTACTCGCAGGGAGTAATGTGGATGCGAACGGAATTGACTATTGTTATGGATATCTGGTTGAAATAAGTGACAACTATTCTCAAGAACCATGGTATGATTGCTGGTCGGCATGTTTTGGAGAAGAGAATATACTTTGTGGCTTTTATGGGCAGGTTTGCATGGTGCTGGAATTTAATCATCTCGGTGAAGGCAATAAATGGCTGGCTTTGGGTCTTGAGTATCCCATAATGTTTAGCGGCAGAGGAGACGGTAAACGTATTCTTGGCGAAGGTATAGCGACAGCCGTGGGTGGGCTTTATACCTACAAGGAGACTAACGGTATTCCTGACGTTTATATCTATAGGGTTAACGGTATTCGTGACGATGAATGTTTATACCCCCAAGATGAGTAAATGACTACAGCGTGCAGGGCAAGACTATATCCTGCCCTGCACAACTTAATATTTGAAGGTTTCTGTTGCCGTCTGAATAATCATACTACAAGAAATCAGTGTCACCCATGGTGTAAAAGAAATGTCCTTTCATGTCATCTTTTGTCAATGTTCTCTCATGCGTTGTGCGCGGGATGGAAGTTATAGCTGTTTTTGTAGATAGCCCATTTTCGATAAAGGCTTTTTCCATGAAAGGCGGAGACCAGAGGACCATTGTTTTTATTCCTATGGAATGGATATAATTTTCCAATTTTTTGACAAGTGGTTTAAGCGATCCTTTAGAAAAAACAAAATCCATGATTAATGCCCGGGTTTCCTCTCTTTTCAGTACTGCAATGGCAACGAGTTGGTTGCCCATGCGTTTTTTGAGCCCCAGCAGTTCGTAGCTGAAGACAGGGTGATTTTTATATCTCCATGTCAGGTACTTCCTGTCCCTGACAACAGCGAGTGTGAAATTATTTTTGCAGGATTCCCATAAATGGTCGATCATGATGTCTGAATAATCAAGATGAAAAAGTTTATATTTGTATCGTGTCACATCATTATGAAATGCAACTTTTTTATACGCTTCCAGTACGTCTTCAACCTTTTCATATATCCGTAAACTCAAAGCAGGCTTCAAAAGGGTTTCCCTGTTCGGAAAACCATAGCCCAGTATAAGGCCGTCCTTTAATCCTTCAGGAGGAGGGAGATAGGATAGCTCTTTAAGTGTCTTAAGCCCCCTGAATTTTGGATGTATCATCACATCGCAAATAACAAGGCCACCGGCAGGGTTGCCTTTGTATATCATATGGAGACACAGGCTGCCATAATGGCCAACTATCCCCATGTCTTTATGTACAGCTACTGAAGAATAGTTTTTTTGGGGATAGCTTTCTACATACTTCCATCTCCATTCATCAAGAGTCATTTCTCGCCCGAATATCTCTTTAAATAGCCGTACAATGCCGTGCTCATCTCCATTTTTATACAGGCGTATAGTCAAATCCTGCCTTGACATATTATTATCTCGCAGTGAACTCCATTAAATAATCTTTGTATTCTTTTTCCATTTTATCAATTGAAAAGTCTTCAGCCCTTTTCATTGCATTTTTAGAAAGGGTTTTTTTCAGACCGTCGTCAGTAATTATTGATAGGCACTTTTCTGCCATTTTTTCATAGTCTTTTACAGATACAAGGAATCCGTTTTCACCATCATTAATAATTTCTTCCGGGCCGGAAGGGCAATTGGTAGAGACAACAGGAATCCCGAAGGCCATCGCCTCTACAATTACGTTGCCAAATCCTTCGTAAAAAGATGAAAGCACAAATACATCTCCCTTTGAAATATATTTAAAAGGGTTTTTCTGAAAGCCGGGCATAATAACATCCCCGTTAACACTTAGTTCAATCGATAATTTAATAATCTCTTCTTTCAACTCACCATCACCGATTATGAGTAATTTTGCCTCTGTTTTTTCCCTTATTATTTTAAATGCCTTCAGAAGAGTGACGAAATCCTTTTGGTTATTCAGTCTGCAGGCTGTTATTATCCATGGACAATCCTTTGTCAGCGAGATTTTCTCTTTTGAATATTTGAATAAGGAACCGATATCGATACCGTTATATATCTTTTTTATCTTTTTCCCGCTGACATTGAAGTTATTTACGAGGTCGTTCCTTATTCCTTCAGATGGAACGATTATGCTTTTTGCCCTGCTGAAGCAGTATTTCAAAAGCAGCTGTTCTTTTAATGTTGGACCGCGGCCTATGCTGTTAAAGTAAGCTGAGATATTACCCTCAATAGTTACTACAGAAGGTACTTTTAAGAAAAATAAATCATTTGCAAAAGTTACAAAAAGAGCACCGGTATGCATGATACCAAGAACAATGTCAGGCTTTTCATAATCTGTGATTTTCTTTATAGCCCTTGAATAAGCGAGAATATTTTTCATAGAAAATACAGAGGGATTTTTGCATCCAAAATCTTCAAAGGCATATTTTTTTACTTCAAGCTCAGAATAGAAATCGAGAATCGACGAATGTGTTATAAGAATTTTGGTAAAGATATTAAGGGAGCGCAGGAGGTTGAAGGTTTTGGTTTCTGCTCCTCCTATTGCAGAGGCAGGCAGTACAAAAAGTATTTTTGATTTATCTCTGAATGGCGGCATTTCAATGATATCAAAAGTCATTCAAGTTACATGACTATATTTATGATTTATGGTTGTCAGTTCAATCCTGTATATGTATTTTCTCTATCCCTGCTATTTGATAATTATTAAACCCTGTGGTCTCTGCCACAGTTCCAATTTTCTGTCATTCCGGCTTGTCCGGAATCTTTCCGGAAGGATTCCCGACGCGCTTTGCTTGCGGGAATGACACAAAAAATAAACATTCAAATAATGGACGCCCTGCGGTCTCTGCCACAGGGTTCTTCACATTTCTTTCGTGCTCCACCAATGACTTTTGACGGAATGATATAGAACATGAATTTCAGGTTATCCACTTATGGGGGAGATTTATGAACCCCAACTCAGGGCTTTCTTTTGCAACTGTAAAGGAAGGTGAAGGTTTTAAGTCAAAGATATGAACAAACTTATTATCCATTGTGTACACTTCTACAAAAAATGTGCCTTCTTTAATTTGCAGAGATGGGAAACAAAGTGTAACCTTTCGGTTGCCGGTGAAAGCATCATGATCCTTTGTGCCTATACCGATTATATCTATACCATCAATTCTTTTTAGAATTACCCCGACCCTGTAAGGTATGGAATTATCAGAGGTCTCAATGGATATCTCGATATTCAAGTTGTCACCTAATCGGGCAAGTGGAAAAGGTGTAATAACTATGTCTCTTATTAATACAAGGGGTGCTCCGGCATGATTATTAAGCGTCTGTTTTTCAATTTGGCTATCCCCTATATTTCCTTTGGTAAGTTGATATGTTTCATAAGCCTGTGTAATTTCATGGGGATGACCTTCCATCTTAATTTTGCCGTTCTTTAGCCAAATAACCTTGTTGCACAGCATGTTTATAAAGTACATCATGTGAGAGCAAAAGACTATGGTCACCCCTGACTCTTTAAGGGACATGATTTTGTCAGTGCTCTTTTTCTGGAAATACAAATCTCCTACTGACAGCGCCTCATCGACAATAAGAATATCTGGTCTCACAGAGATGGCCACTGAAAAGGCAAGCCTGACGTACATTCCGGAAGAATAAGTCTTGATAGGATAATTTATAAAATCCCCTAATTCTGAAAACTCGATTATTTCGTTTACCTTTACCTGCATCTGCTTTCTGTCTATTCCGATAAGAGACCCGTAAAAATATATATTTTCGAGTCCGGTAAATTCCGGATGAAACCCGGAACCAAGTTCTAATAGAGAAGATGACATGCCGTTTATGTTAAATTTCCCTGTTGTTGGAGACAATGTCTTTGACAGTATCTTTAAAAGTGTACTTTTACCTGCGCCGTTTTCTCCTATTATTCCGAGTGTTTCTCCTTTTTCAACGGTGAAGGAGATATTGTCTAAAGCAGTAAATTTTCTATGATAGTCTTTCTTTAAAAAGAGCTCTTTCAGTCTTGATGAAGGCTTGTCATAAAGTTTGTAAACCTTTGTTAGATTATGTGCCTCGATCGTGAGCATAATTTTACAATTTTAAAAGTTTGCTTAACCAATTTTTTTCTGACCCTGTGATAGTATTGTAATTTTTCAGAATTACAGGGTCTTTTGGGTTTATTCTCAAGCAAATTTTTAACTGTTCTTGCATGGTATCCATATCTCCGCGTATACCGTTTAAACACGCAACTAAATTGCCTATCTCATATAAATTGGTATCAACTTTAGAAAAGGGTGATATTATTGTGAAAGCTTTTTCATGTCCTGTAGAAAGATGTGCAAGTGCCTCTCTATATTTATGGTCTATTTCTTTTATTGAATATGGCTGAGGGTAAGGTTTATAGTCAGAGAAATCCCAATTGATATCAATGAAGTGTGATTTTTCACTATGAACGTCAATTGCCTGAATTTGATTGCAGTTGTTGCATCTTGACGGCCATTCGCCGCGGTCAAATGAAAGGCGTAAATCGCGGTAATAAGGGCCAAACCAGATATCCTCAAATGTGGTGCAGTTTAAATCGCCCATTATGTTTTGGTCAGGAGCACAGCATGCCTCAACTAAACCGTTATATTTAATATAGCAAGTTTTAAGCTGGGAAAAACATTGCACAGTGCCATCTGTATTTTTGTCAAGCCAGGTGTTGTTGACCGAATCCCTGGGGACAAAAGTATTTCCATCAAATGAGTCCGGATGTATAAGATTAATTCCTAATCTCTGAGCCGTTACTTTTGCCAATGAAATATGTTTATCGTAGTCTTCTCTTCTAAAGAAAATAGATTCATTTTTAAAACGGTCACGATTAAAGAAGAGCTGGAATTGAACTATAACAGTCTGTACATCAAATGATTTTGCCAGTTCAATAATATCTTTTAGTTCATGGCAATTTATACTGGAAACAGTAAATAGAAAGGATATATATGGATAGTCTATACCTCTTTCATGCCTTTTTTCTTTTAGAAGATTCAAATTCGATATCAGTTTGGAGAAATTGTTTTTGCCTCTGAAATAGCCATATGTTTTCTCGGAGGCACCGTCAATTGAAACAGCAATTGATATCTTTGGGTCAAGGAGGTTGTCTATGTGTTTGTCCAAAAGAATACCATTGGTTACAAAGGAGATATTCAGCCCGTTTATAGAAAGTGCCTTATCAAGAAGAAAAGACCATACCCTTGATATTAGGGGTTCTCCAAAATTACTCAATGATACATTCTTTATTTTTGAACCCAGTAAATGCTCGACTTTTGTGAAGTATTTAGTATCAAAGTGGCCTTTAGAAAATTCAGGAAATTGCGATTGTCCACAATGTGAACACGAGATATTGCAGAAATTGGTGGATTCCAATGATAAAGTTTGAGGGTAAGGAGTTTCAAGTAGTGTTTTATGCAGGAAGAAGCTTCTGCCCCTGATTTTTATTTCTGTAACATTATCTGATGAAATGTTCATATAGGCTTTGTCTATATGCTTACAAGACATCTGCAAATCCATTACGCAGTTTTTTAAATATATAGGAGCCTATAATAAATGCTGCTACAGAAAGCGATAAAATTACCAATATGTAAGATATTGATGGCATTTCCTTTAACAGGATAACTTTATGGTATGTAGTTACAAAATATGTCATAGGGTTAAAGTAAAAGATTATCCTGAACTTTTCCGGAATAGCTTCGATACTGTATATAATCGGGGATAAGAAAAAAGCCATCTGTAAAACCGGGAAGATAATCTGTCCTAAGTCCCTGATATATGGCAGAAGCGCAGAAAAAAGCATGCCCATACCCAATGAAAAAAATATCTGCAATAAAAGGACAGGGATGAAAAAAAATACTGTCGGACTGGCAGATGATGAAAAAGAATATACTATTAAGAAGAAGATAAAACCAACCATGTGATGAAAATAACTTGAAAGCGTTACAGTCACAGGTAAAAATACATTAGGAAAAGATATCTTTTTCACCATCTCTGCATTTTCGATTATGGAATTTGATGCCCTGCTGAGTCCTTCTGAAAATGCGAGCCAGAAGAAGAATGAAGAGAGCAGGAAGAATATATATGGCATCTTTGTATTTGCATATGGGCGGGCCTTCATAATGCCAGAGAAGACAAACCAGAAAAGCAGAATCTGTATAAGGGGCATCAGAACGGTCCATAATATCCCTAACCCAGAGCCAGCATATTTTGCCTGTATATCTTTTTTTATGAAATAATAAAGAAGATTTAATTTATTTCTCATTTCTAAAGATTTTTATTATAAATACTATTTTATCAAATAGTAAAGTTATACCCAATAAATTAATCTTATATGTATCAGTAAGGAAACAGATTAAATCAAGTAAGTCATACCATGTTTTTTGAAATTTAGGGGGGAATGATATGTCTAAGAACAAAAATGCAGAAATATACCTGGAAACAGAAAGTTACCTACTATAAGATTAACAGTTTACTTATGGTTTTTTATTTTTTCTTTTTTAACTTTTCTTGCTGCTTTTTTAACATTTCCAGTCTTTTGTTGTTGGAAGACGACGGGGCATTCGGTGCAGGTTCTTTAACAGGAAGTTCCCCTGCGCTTCTGAGCTTGGCATGTGCTGAGTCGGTTATATTTACTTCTATTTTTTCATCCCCCCTGACCATTAAGACCCTATCGTGGTATATTTCAGAAAGGGTAAAACCACTAAGAGTGTTTCCTTGATGAAGAGCCAGTTGTCTTTTCCCCCTTCCTATTGTGCTGCGAGGTGCTTTGAAATCCTCGATGTAAGCCAGACGCAAATTATCTGTTATCAATGTCCCGTAGAGCACAAATTCCGGCTTGGGTAAAGGTTGTTCGTCCTTTCTATCAACGGGTATTTTCCTTTCCGGGTGAAAAGGATTTTCTTCAGCTATTATTATATAGTCCGATGGAGATTGAATGTGGCTCTCAGCAGGTGGTCCGTCTTTATCGATAGTAATTTTCTTGCCCGCAGGCAGAGTATATTTAATATTGATATTAAGCAAGGGAAGAATAGTGTAGTTAGCCAGTAAGATAATGACTGCAATTAGTATTATGTTAAGCAGATTAATATTTCTTAAAGTGTATTTTAAATTAAGCATTCCATTATTTTGGCTGTTGCAGCACGCTTATATAATTTTAACATAAAGTTTACACGAGTTTCTTTTTTTCTGTCCATTAAATAAATCTTATTTATGAAAAAAAATCTAATAACTTTGTTCTAATGCAGCATAAAACATGTAAAATATTTATTTGGAGATTATAGGGTATAACATTTTATTGTTCGGCAGTAAGAAGAATATAATTTGCAAACATCATTTCACACTGGTTATAGCAGAAATGTCTAATTTTACCATAAGTTCACGCGGGTCCCTGAAGTTTCTTACCCTTGTATCAAGTTGTTTTACGGTAAGATACGGGGTGCGTGTCTCAATGGAGTAAAGGATATCACTCAGTGCCCCTGGATCGGGCAAAACGGTATCGATACTTACATTTATAACTCTGAAATTGCCAAGGTCATCTGGCTTCCCAACTCTTTCGCTGGATATTGTTCCACCTCTTTCTGTTACGATGTTTTTAATAAGGTCTTGAAGTGAAGCTGCTATAAGGGAAAGAGTCTCGCCTTCTGCAAGTTTTGAATTGTCAGCCTTTCTCATATCTTTTAACAGTGCGAGCTTTTTTTCTAGTAAAGGTTTTTCTGATATAAGGGTTATATACTTTTCAAGAGTCGTTGTCTTCATAGCCTGGCTTTCCTTAATCGAGGCGGTATCGTTCTGAATCTTTATGTAAACATACTGATACATAATGAACCCGAAAAGAAGGATCATTACAGGTATGGTGAATAGCAATGTCTTATTTTTATTCATTTTTAAGATCCTCTCCCTCATCTTTCTTAATACCCTCTATTTCTACCTTTATATTAAATCTATCGGAATTCATCCTTGCATCCCTGAAAGTAGGAGATGAAAACTCAGCCTTTTTAAAATATTTTGATGTTTCAAGTTTCGGCAGTAGCGTTGAGGCTGAGCTTGCATAACCTTCAATATTAACTGTTGGGCCCTCAATTCTTACCCTTGTAAGCCAAGCGTTTTTCGGAAGGATTGTTGAGAGTTCTTTTAGTATATCAAGTGTCAAAGGACTGTTTTTCTTGAAATTATCTATTGCAGAAATCTCATTGCTCAGAGCGTCTATTTCTTTTTTCAGCATCTCGACTTTTTTGATATCATCCCTTCTCAGCATTATCTGACGGTCAATCTCCTGGAGCTTCTTCCCCTCTATTTTAAGGGGAGCAATTATATAAAGAACCCACATGCATATGATCAAAAGCATGAGAATTATTGTTAGAGTATAGGGAGTAGCCGGTGCATCATAATGACCTTTTGTAAGTAAATTCAGACTGTTAGACTTCGGCCAGAGCGATTCTAAGACCCCTCCGATAGCAGCATATGGGATTTCCTCCTGCGAACCTGAAACACTGAACTTTATATCTGTTTCATTCAGTATCCTGACAGGCAAGTTCAACTGCGTTTTCAACAGTTCCTTTAAAGATGGACTCTTGTCTTTTAAAAGAAGCATAATATCTGTTAACTTGCTCATATTTTTAGGAGTTAAAATTGGTTCGATACATGCAATAACAGTATCTGCTTTTGATTTATCATCACCTGCAGTGAAGCTGCCTGAAAAGGCGTTAGTTATATTACCATTAAGGAATAATGCACCTTCATATTTATTTTCATCTAACTCTATATAGATAAAGCTTTTTTCTTTATCTATATAATTACATAGTGTTACTACGCCTGAAAGATTAACAGTTACCCTGTTTATACTGATACCCATTTCTATGAGTGCATCAATATAAGGTTTTACCAAATCAGCTTTTGCTGCTAATATTAGGATAGAAAGTTTGCCATCGATTTCACTCAGAACTTTAAAGTCGTAAAATGCGTCTTCAGAACTGAAAGGAGTTAGTCTGTCAAGCTCATATGAGATAACATCTGAAAGGTTTTCTTTAACGGTTGCAGGAAATTCTGCAGTCTTAACAATAACCCACGCCTTTGGAATGCTCAATGTTATATCTGCACCTGCTGCTTTAAAATCATTCATGGCTAAAGCTAAGGAGGTAGCTAGACTTTCTGGTTGTGGATATGTGTTTTCTTCAAAGAAATATTCTCTGACCTTTTTGATTTTTATATGTGACAGGAATCTTGAGCCATAAGCTACAGAAAGGGTGCCTTTATCAAGGGAAACTGATAAGCTTTTTTTGGCTGAGATTATCTCGGCTGTTGGATTAAAAGTTAGAATTTTCCATACAGGTTCCCACACAGAGCTCTTCAGTTTTGTTACTGAACCTGAGGTAATTGATGCTAACTTATTAATTGCTATTTTCAATGCTGATATTTATGCTTACCGGGCTCTTATAATAGAGATAGGCATATGTATTATTACCGGTAATAGTAACTGTTGCCCTGATAGCATACCCTCCTTTTTCACTGCCTTTATGCCCAACAGATTCAATGGTAAACGTGTTAGAACCCCCTGTTTTAATATATGGAGCGATTAGATTATTTGCATCTCCCGGGATCCCGATTTCCTGCAGATTGGTTATCTCTTTTGTATTCCTGTATTCTATAATTGTGTCAGCAAATTCAGGAGTTATTCCCGGAATTGACGTAAGAACCTCTTTTGGTGCTGCATTAATATTAATTTGGCTTGTCTTTGAATTTATTGTCAAAAAATTAATTATACCTTTTTTCTTACCGTCACCATAGAGAATCTCCGGGGTCATCCCTTTAACCAACAGAAGCTCCTCCAATGTATCAAAATTGGCATCCTTTGCCTTATAAGGATTCGGAAGAGACATATAATAATCGCTTTCTGCTCCATGGAGCCTGTGAAGGTCGTCCGGATCCCTCCAGTCCATTATGGAGTCCACAATTGTGTCAGCCTCTTCTTGCTGGGCACCTGAATTCAAAAAGAGATTTTTTAATAGTACATCAGATATTGTATTTATGTCTACCTTTCCTGATTCGTCAATGATACTCACGGTGTATTGTAAATTTCCAGTCTGGATACTATAGGGGCTGCTGTCGGTTTTCCAAACCTCAGTTCCTTCCAGTAAAACAGTCTGGTTATTGTATAATCTTTTGTAGAAGATCTCCATTATCCCTCTTTCAATCCCGGCTTCAGCTACAAATTTCTTTTCCAATCCTTCTTTAAAAGATAATGCGGAAAGCGTCTCAGTCCTTGCCATTAATGAAAACGAAAGGACAATGACCATTAGAACTGTCAGCACCCATAGTACCAGTAGAAGGGCGATTCCCTTCTCGGATAAGGTAGAGGTTATAAGTCTATTAATTTTCATTCTTCTTCATCAGGGGGGTTGAGTTTAGATTTACGTAAAGATGTTTGCGTCATTACTCCCGTAGTTCTTAACGGGATAACCAAAAAAAGGTCGCGCGCTTCTTTAACGAGATGGAGTTTTATCTTTTCAGGGATATTAACATCATCTGTCCATTCGTTTACCCATTCACCCTCTTCTTCTGCAGGGTCTTTATAAAAATATTCAAAATAAATATTTTCAAAGGTATCAAAGAGTTTTGTGCTCCTTTCGCCCTCTAACCCTATAATCTTTTCTGTTGCATATAAAATCTGTTTTCCATTCTCTCCAGCCTCGACTTTATAAGTAGCTGTCACATAACCTTTTTCTCCTCCCCAGATAGAATAGTTTGTAGTAAACTGCATAAATTCTTTCTCACCTTTGAAATAATATTTTTTATTACTATCTTCATCAATATAAGTTAACGGGATTTCGGATTGAATCTGGGAATCTATGATATTTAGTGAAGTCCGTATTCTCTCAAGGGACTCAATCCTCTCTTCTCCTGAGGCTACCGAACGGGATCCAAGTCTCATAGCACCTGCTATAATTAGAACAATTATACCTATAATTGCAATGGAAATAGTCAGTTCAAGAAGGGTGAATCCATCTTGGGAGTCATAGACTGCCAGTTGTCGGTTGCAGTTTAAAAATTCTTTTTGTTTTAAGTGTTTTTTTTGATAATTTAGTTTATAACCTTCTGCTGATAAAGAGTGTAAAGCTAATATACCGGTCCGCAGTTTTATAATTTTAGAAAATAGACGTTTCATAAAGTATCTCATACTTCTTTGTTTACAACTTTCATTGTTCTCAATGTTATAGACTTATCTTTTATCCCCTTTGTCCAGTGGATTGTTAGATCTATTTGTAAAAGCTTTATCTGAAGATTTTCTGTCCGTTCTTCAATGGCATCAGTTATCGAGACTTCTATCCTGTATCCGTCATCTGTTACCTCGCTCAATGATTTTTCAGAGAGACTGTCATCAGCCAATATCTCTCTCATCTTTGCCGCTGCCTTAGTGGAAGCAGATATATAATCCCCTGATGCAGATATAGCGCTTAAATTAGCAGAAAAGAGCTGTAGCACAACTGTTATCGCAATGCCTAACAATGCCATTGCTACAAGAACTTCAATTAGAGTGAATCCTTTAGAAGAATTGAGTGATACAAGAAAGCGGTGAGACAGTGGAGAATTAAAACAGTTAAATTGCCGGTTCATTTATTACCACTGATCCTACTACTGGGTCCATCTGTATATTTACTGTCTTTTTGTTGTTCCACAATACAATTGTTCCACCTTCTATACCACCGATAGCATTTAAAACGATGTGATATTTCCCATCTTGAATCTCACCTAACATTGGATCTATTACTTTAATATAAATGTCATCTGGGATGTCTTTTGATCCTATGCCTTCAATCCCATATTTTTTCGAGTCAAGGTCTATCGTGACTGTCTTGTTTTCTCCTTGAATCTGTGAAAGCGACTTAGCGTATCTGATGGTTGTTGAAATGTCTCTTGTTGTTGTATTGAACTTAGTTGAAGGAAGGATATTAGCAAAATATATTGTGGAAAGGCCGAGAATGAGCGTCATAAGGAAAATGACGGCTATCAGTTCAAGAATTGTAAAACCCTTGTTTTTCTTCATTCTCATTGTTTTAGCATAGTTTTTGTGATCCTTCTTTACAGTATCATTGCGACCCCGAACTTGTTTCGGGGGAAGCAATCTCAAGACAAAATTCCTTGCTTCGCTTGAAATCACAATAGCAGTAAAGTTATTTATAAAACAGGACATTAGGTTAAAATGGCAGTTCTGTTATGCTGAAAATAGCCATGAGCATTGAAATGATTATAAATCCGATAATCAGTCCCATACTAAGAATCATAACTGGTTCGAGAATGCTGACAAATCTTTTTATTGTTACATTCAAGCTTTTCTCATATGTGGTTGCGACCTTTATGAGCATATTATCCAGTTGTCCGGTTTCTTCTCCAACCTTGATCATGGAAAGTGCAAGTGAAGGGAATACATTAGCATCAGACAATGGTACAGCGATACCTTTACCCTCTTTTGCTCCATCTGAGACGGCGTCGATGGAAGAGGCTATCACCTGGTTAGTTATCACATCTTTTGCATTGTTTAATGCCTGGAGAAGAGGCACGCCGCTTTTTAGAAGTGTTCCCAGAGTTCTGCAGAACCTTGCGGTCTCAAGTTTTCTTATTACTTCTCCCATCATTTTGAGTTTGAAGGCGTCCCATTTGTATCTACCACTGGCAGACTTTATATGATTCTTAAATATAAGCAACCCGGTTGTTATAATCAATAATATAAACCACCAGTATGATTTTAAAGCATTGCTGATTGTAAGAAGTATTTGAGTTGATAACGGTAATGAGCCTCCAAGTTCATCGAATATCACGGAAAATTTCGGAAGTACATAGGTTAGAAGTATGATTATTGAGAGTCCGCTGGCAAAAACAAGAAAAATGGGATATATCATTACAGAAATTATGTGGTCTTTTAACTCTTTTGCGGATTCAAGAAATTCATTTAGTTTTTCGAGCACTACATCAAGAACGCCGCCTGCCTCACCTGCCCTTATCATGTTGATATAAAGCCTTGAAAACACTTTTGGATGCCTCTGTAGTGCATCAGAAAAAGAACTGCCTTCCCTTATGGATTTTAGGATGGATTGAATAATGTTCTTCATTTCCTTGCTTTCTGATATCCCGGAGAGGATATTCAGGCTTCTATCCAAAGGAAGTCCTGCACTTAAAAGTGCGGAAAGTTCAGTTGAAAATGTCAGAAGGTTGGTTTTTGAAGACCTTAAGGTAATCCTTTTGCCCATGCCTTTTTCTGGTGAGGCAACTTTTAAAGGTATGATACCTGTGTTCTTAAGTTTTTCTATAGCAGACTTTTCGTCTGATGCTTCTATAGCGCCTTCCACAATCGAGCCTTCCATTGTGGTTGCCCTATAAGAGAAAATCGGCACTAAACCTCTTGTGTTACCCTGAAAACTTCGCTAAGGGTTGTTATGCCTTTCTTAATCTTCTCGGCTCCGTCCTCAAGCAAAGTTCTCATGCCATGCTGTCTGGCTGACTCTCTTATCTGGTTTGAGTCGGCATTTTTTAGGATCAGTTTTCGTATGTCATCATCAACAAAGAGCAATTCGAATATACCATTCCTGCCGTAGTATCCTGTAAAAGAGCATTTTTCACATCCTTTTCCAAAGTAGAGTGGGATGTCAGTGCCGATTCCAATTTGTTTAAGTCCTTCCTTGTCGGCAGCAGAAGACGAGTCTAATCCTTTGCAGGATGGACAAATAATCCTAACAAGCCTCTGTGCAAGGATCCCTCTGACTGTAGAGGAAAGAAGGAAGTTCTCAACTCCCATGTCGAGAAGTCTGGTTATTGCACTGGGTGCATCATTTGTGTGTAGGGTTGAAAAGACAAGATGTCCTGTGAGGGCTGATTGTATGGCTATCTCTGCTGTCTCAAGGTCTCTAATCTCACCTATCATAATTATGTCAGGGTCTTGCCTGACGATATGTCTCAAAGTATTTGCAAAATTAAGACCTATCTGTGGTTTTACCTGTATCTGGTTTACTCCTTTGAGCTGGTATTCTACTGGATCTTCAACGGTAATAATCTTTTTATCGGGCGAATTGATCTTGTCCAGTGCACCATAGAGTGTGGTTGTCTTTCCGCTTCCTGTAGGGCCTGTAACAAGAATAATTCCGTTTGGTTTTTTGATAAGGGTATTAAAATTGGAAAGGGTTTCAGAAGGGAATCCCAGGAGGTTAAGTTCTATCACAATACCTTCTTTGTGGAGAATCCTCATTACAACACTTTCGCCATAAAGCACAGGGATTGTGGATACCCTCAGGTCTATCTCCCTTTCATCTACTTTAAGCCTTATGCGGCCGTCCTGTGGCAGTCTCCTCTCTGCAATATTAAGTTTTGACATGATTTTTATCCTTGATACAATTGCGGCCTGAAGCCTTTTAGGTGTAGATTCAATGTCGTGTAATACACCATCTATACGGTATCTGATCTTAAGTTCGTCCTCAAATGGTTCAATATGAATATCGCTTGCCCTGCTTTCAATAGCTCTTGTTATAAACAAGTTGACCAGTTTTATTATAGGTGCTTCAGATGCAAGATCTTTAAGGTGGCCTATATCTTCTTCCTCTTCTTTAATAAATTCAAAGCCTTTTTCACCTATATCTTCGATTATCCTGTTTATATTTTGTGATTCCTGCCCGTAGAATTTAGAAATATACTCTTCAAGCATTTTACTCTCACACGCGTATACTACAATATCAGCTCCTGTTGCTACCCTCAGAGCATCAATCGTGGAAGTATCTTCAGGCTTTAACATTACAACTTTTAATATGTTGTTCTTAAGGTCTAAAGGTATAATATTATTTTCTCGAATAAAACGGGATGATATAGTATTAAGTACAAGCGGTACTTTTGGCAGATCTTCTGATTTTAGAAAAGGAATGTCTTTAATCATTATTAGCTTCTAACCTCTGTTTATTTTATGATAAATTATAACATAACCATTGTATTCAATATGCTCCCTCTGTTTTCAAAACTACCCTTATTGTCTTGAAGATTATTGCTATGTCAAGCCAAAGTGACCAGTTCATAATATACCATGCATCAAGTTTTACCCTGTATTTATATCCTGTGTCGCTTCTGCCGGAGACTTGCCAGAGACCTGTTATCCCTGGTTTTGCACTGCAGATTACATGGAGATTTTCTTCAATAATAAATTTTTCCCTCGGCAGATAGGGCCTTGGGCCTACAAGGCTCATTTCTCCTTTGATAACGTTTAATATTTGCGGGAGTTCATCCAGTGAAGTCTTTCTGAGAAAACGACCCACTCTCGTTATTCTTGGGTCGTCCTTTAACTTCCAGTTATTTTGCCATTCCGTACGGATTTCTTCATTCTTGTCTAATATATCTTTAAGTTTTTCTTCAGCATCTCTATACATAGTTCTGAATTTATAGCACCTGAAAGTTTGTCTGTTCTTGCCTATCCTGTCGTGTGCATAAATAGAAGGACCGGGTGTCTCAAGGCGTATTATTATCCCGATTATTCCGATAACTGGCAGGAGGAAAGGCATTAAGATTATGCTGAGTGTAATGTCAAAGATCACCTTTATAAACCTGTTTGTTACAGATTTCAGGTTGTTCTTTATATTCATGAGAAATATCTCTTCACGGAAAAGATGCAAGAGGTCTGTATTGAGCAGTGCAATACCTTTCAGATCAGGTATGACCATGGTGTTTGCAGTATGATTTTGGATACCGGCTGTCAGCGCAGAAAGTCTTTCAGGAGGCAGGGAAGGCATTGCAATTATAGCTGTTTTAATGCCCATATTCTTTATAAACTTAGGGAACTGTGTTACCTTGCCGATAACTTTTTTGCCGTTGATGGTTTTACCTTTTTTTTGTTCATCATCATCCAGAAATCCAATTACGTCGTAACCCATATGTTTCTCTCTGAGGAGCCCTTCCATTACAAGTTTTCCTGCATTTCCTGCTCCGAGTATCAGTATCCTTTCTCTCCAGATCCCAATGACATAAAGAAGTTTTTTACCCCACAGTCGCAAAACCGGAAATACAAATATGGATGTAGCCCATAAACCCATTAAAACAAGACGCGATACCCTGTCACCCATCTTCCCGAGTGTTACTATAGCCATCAATGTAATACTCGCAAGTGAAATCGCTTTTATTATATCTCTCGTCTCGTCCCAGAAAGGCAGGTTACTGTCATAAAGGGCCTCGTAAAATATAAAAAATGTAAAGATTACAGGAATCCACCATAATGATATAAAATGGATATAGGAAAATTTGAAAAATGGCAGATGGGTTGTAAAGGACGGCAAGACCTCTGCTCTGAATGTCCATGCTATTAGGAGAGATATATAAAGGGCAAAGAGATCAATGATTATCAAACAGAACACCTGAAGTAACCTTCTTATAAGCTTAATTATTTCTATCATCCTTTAATTAGCCCCATTTTGTACCCTGCATATTTTGTCACAGATTCCAGAAATATGTAAGGTATCCAGAGGTAGTCGTGCCGTTTAAGAACAAAACTTATTTGTTTTTTCACCAGCCTGATTCCTTCGTCTTCCGGCCTTGTATAATCTAGAATCCATCTGTTGTTCTTAAGCGATGAGCCGATATTGTAATAACGCCTGAATTGCTGAAACAGCGAATAATTATGGGAATGGATAACTTTTGCCTCGGGTATATAAGCTATTTTATATCCATTTATGATCAATTTTGCTGCCATTAACATATCTTCATTTGCACTTATATCTTCAGGAAACTTTCCAACCTTTAAAAATAAATCTTTTTTAATGGCTGAGCAGACATTACTGAAAAAGAATGTCTTAATTCCGTACTCCTTAATTTTATCAATTCCTTTAATTGATTCCTTTTCAGGGTAATTAAACTGCCTTGCAAATGTCTCAAGCGGTGATGCGGTAGCCTTCGGAACGTGTTTACCAAAAGTTGCTGCAATGTCAGGTATCTTCAAAGGGGTTGTAAGTTTCCGTAGAAGTGTATATTCCAGAGGCAGCGCATCCTGCGTCATAAAAATAAGTATATCACCTTTTGCTTCCGTAGCTGCTATATTTCTTGTCCTCCCGTGGTTGAATGTGTGTCTCGGGATCACAAGCGTCTTTGCCCCAAATCTCCTGGCTATATTTACGGTATTGTCTTCTGATGAAGAGTCTATAATTATTAGCTCAAAGTATTTTGTGTCCTGCGACTGGAGCATTGAAAGAAGTTTCTCCATGTATATACTGGCATTTAGTGTAGGTATTATAATAGAGAGCCTCATGGGATTTTATTGTAGCATATAGGGTTAGGAACTATTAATTATATCCCAACTGCCTTTTTAAAAACCACCTGGTTATAATGCACAAAAAAACAATTATTGAAATTCACAGGTTACAAATTAACAACGAAAAGTGTAATATAAAAGGAGCCTGGTTTCTGTTATATATAAACAGATATATAAACAAAATTTCAAAACAACAGAAAAGTGTTCTGGTGAAAAAGGACGAGAAACCATTTATAGAAATTTTTGCTGATGGTGCTTGCAGTGGTAATCCGGGTGTTGGAGGTTACGGTGTTATTTTAAGGTACAACGCCCGTGAAAAAGAACTCTCTGGTTGTATAACGATGACTACAAATAACCGTATGGAGCTAACAGCTGTGATTAAAGCACTTGAGGCCCTGAAGAAACCGTGCAAGGCTAGAGTGTTTACTGATTCAAATTATATTGTTCGTGGTATGACGGTCTGGGTCTTTAAATGGATTAAAAACAACTGGAGGAACAGCCAGAAAAAAAATGTTATAAACAAAGACCTCTGGGAGAGACTGCTTAATCTGGCAAATCTTCATGATATTAGCTGGGAGTGGATCAAAGGACATGATAATCATACCGAGAATGAAAGATGTGATAAACTTGCAAAAGCTGCAATTAAAAGGTGCAAGAAAAAGGTTTCAAGGTTGGATCGGATAAATAGCTCCGAAATCGGCTCTCAA
>MHEF01000013.1:11203-14029 GCA_001805125.1 Nitrospirae bacterium RBG_13_39_12 | reverse complement strand
AAAATTGATATCAGGAATCTGGCAGGAATGTTTCTGATAGCAGTCCCTAGTTTAAAAGATCCGAGTTTTGAACATACTGTTGTATTAATCTGTGACCACACAAAGGACGGTGCTTTCGGACTGATTGTAAACCGGATCCTGTTGAGTAGCTTTGTACCACTTCTGAATGGACTCGATATAAAAAAACATGTGATTGACATTCCCGTATTCTATGGTGGACCTGTTAAGCCTGAACAAGGATATATACTCTATTCACCTTTTCAAAGCGAACTTCATAAGGGGGAATATTACCCATCGATAAAGATTAATAATGACCTTGTCATGACTACATCAAAGGAAATCCTGCTTGATATTGCAGCGGGTAAAGGGCCTGAAAAATTTATTTTTACCCTTGGATTTGCGGGATGGGCTGCAGGACAGCTTGAATACGAACTTATGATAGACAGCTGGCTTATTGCCCCTTTAGATAATAAAATTATCTTTGATATCCAGGTAAATGAACGCTGGAAGGCTGCAGCAGACTCAATAGGGGTAGATTTAACAAGACTTGTGTACAAGCAGGGAACAGCTTAAAGAAGGCTAGCCATTAAGAGAAGTAAACAACCAATATGTTCTATAAATTGACAGCGGGTGCGATTGTTTTTATCTGAATATTAAGATTCCCTCGGTCTTGCCGCAGGGCATTCTCAAAAAATCTGTAAGGAAAAATGGGAAACAGTTAATGGATTTTCAGGAAGTGTTAAAAATAATGGAAGCACTCAGGGGAGAGAAAGGTTGTCCCTGGGATAAAGAACAGACAAAAGAATCACTTAACCCATTTATCATTGAAGAGGCCTATGAACTTATTGAAGCAATTGATGAAAATGACCCTGAAAAAATAAAAGAGGAACTGGGAGATCTTCTTTTTCAGATAGTCTTTCAATGTCAATTGGCTAAAGAGAATAATCAGTTCCAGATTTCTGATGTCATCGAAAAAATTGTCGGTAAGATGGTTGCACGACATCCCCATGTATTCGGAAAAGCAGATTATAAAACTACAAATGAGGTCCTTGTACATTGGGAAGAACAGAAAAAGCTTGAGGGTAAAATAAGAGAATCCATACTCGAAGGAGTACCTGTAGCTCTGCCTTCATTACTCCGGGCCCATAGACTTCAGAATAGAGCGGCGGGAGTGGGGTTTGATTGGGAAAACGTCGGGGATATCTTAAAGAAGCTAGATGAGGAGTTAAGAGAGTTCAAAGAGGCGCTTGAAACAAAAAAACAGGACAGAATAGAAGACGAACTCGGTGATATATTATTTATGCTTGTGAATATTTCAAGGTTTATTGGTATTAACCCTGAAGATGCTTTGCGGAAGACAATAAGTAAATTTATTTCCAGATTCCGTTATATTGAAATGAACGCTGCGGAACGGGGCAGGAAACTGTCAGAAATGACGCTCAAAGAAATGGACTTATTATGGGATGAGGCAAAAGGAATGGAGAGTTGAAAACTGGTTGAGTTGCAAAAGGTTCACTTGAAAGCTGTCGAAATTGACAGCTGGGTGTAAGCAGTAAACATTGTAAAGATAATTTATAATTATTACACCCTGTGGTCTCTGCCACAGTTCCAAATTTCTGTCATTCCAGCTCTTGTCCCCGCTTTGTCGGGGATCGGTCCGGAATCTTTCCGGAAGGATTCTCTCCTCAGCGAGTCGCCGGGGCGACAAAATCTCTTGAATGAAGAAATTGAGCATGCATGGTTATTTAAATGATATGAATGAAAACATGCACGTTATCTGAGTCATTAAACCGCTCACAAAGGTGCTGTTCAATAGCTTTTGCTACACATATGCCTACCGTGAATTATATTTTGGGTTAATAAATCCTGAAATTTCTCTTTAATATCTTTCCTTTCTATTTGACAAAGTTTATTATTTCCTTTATTTTTAAAGACTAACGGCCGAGGTTGTCAATATTAGGGCGGCAAATAAAATTAGAAAAACCAATAAATATAAAAAGCCAGGAGAAAAATCTTTTTGAGACTGCCGGAATGGATTAAAGCAAAAAACCTTGGAGGTATCCACTATACTAAAAAAGTATTGAGGAGTCATAGAATTACGACCGTATGCGAGGAGGCAAAATGCCCGAATATGGGCGAGTGCTTTTCAAGGCCTGCTGCTGCTTTTATGATTCTTGGTTCAAAGTGCACAAGAAACTGCGGGTTTTGTTATATAAAGTCATCAATCCCGGCTCCTGCTGAACCTGAAGAACCAAATAGGGTTGCAAAGGCTGCTAAAGAAATGGGATTGAGATATGTTGTTATTACTTCTGTAACAAGGGATGACCTTGATGACGGAGGAGCAGTACATTTTGCAAAAACGGTTTGTGCCATAAAAAAACATTTACCTGATGCGAAGGTCGAGGTACTTACACCTGATTTTAAAGGCAATCTGAACAATCTCAGTACTATACTATATTCAAGGCCGGATGTTTATAATCATAATATCGAAACTGTTCCAAGACTTTATCCTTCTGTAAGACCACTTGCAGACTACGAGCGGTCAGTTAATGTATTGAGGAATGCAAGGAAAATGTCTCCTGAAATAAATATCAAATCCGGACTTATGATGGGCCTGGGAGAGACATTGAATGAAGTGATAAATGTCTTGAAAGATCTGCGTAACTCAGGGTGTGATATTATTACTATAGGGCAGTATTTAAGGCCTTCAAGGATGAACCTCCCCGTTGTTGAATATATAAGACCGGAGATTTTTGAAAGACTTCGAATTATAGCTCTGGACATGGGGTTTAAATATGCAGCATCTGCTCCGCTTGTGAGAAGTTC
>MHEF01000013.1:0-11161 GCA_001805125.1 Nitrospirae bacterium RBG_13_39_12 | reverse complement strand
CTCTAAAGATTGAGGCAAGGCATCGAGGAGAGGATGTCATTGACCTCGGGATGGGGAATCCTGACGGTGCAACACCTAAACATATCGTGGATAAATTGTGTGAAGCTGCAAGAAACCCAAAAAACCACAGGTATTCAGCATCAAAAGGGATAACACAATTGAGGAATGCTTTGTGTGAATGGTACTCGAGGCGCTACGATGTGATACTTGATCCGGAGATAGAGACTGTTGTCACGATAGGCTCTAAGGAGGGACTTTCACATCTTGTGCTCGCAACTGTTGGGCCTGGTGATGTTGTAATGACACCTGCTCCTGCATACCCGATACATCCATACAGCGTAATAATAGCAGGAGGAGAAATAAGGAATATTCCGATAGGTCCGGGAATAGATTTCTTCGAAGAAATGGAAAAGGCATACAAGTCTTCCTGGCCAAGACCGAAAATGCTGATAATAAATTTCCCGCATAACCCGACAACACAGGTTGTTGAAGGACTTGATTTTTTTACGAAAGTTGTAAATTTCGCAAAGGAAAATAATATTATTGTTATACATGACCTGGCCTATGCCGACCTTGTCTTTGATAATTATCAGGCACCGAGTTTTCTTCAGGTGCCTGGTGCAAAGGATATAGGTGTTGAATTCTTCTCGATGACAAAAAGTTATTCAATGGCAGGATGGAGGGTGGGTTTCTGTGTTGGTAATAAAAAGATAGTAGGAGCACTGACGAAGATAAAAAGCTATCTCGACTATGGCATGTTCCAGCCGATACAGATTGCGAGCATTGTAGCTCTGAGAGGACCGCAGGAATGTGTTGAGGAAATCAGGAAAACATATGAATCTCGGCGGGATATACTTATAAAAGGACTTCAAAGGGCTGGCTGGAAAGTGGACCCTCCTAAGGCAACAATGTTTGTATGGGCTGAAATACCTGAAAAGTTCAGAAAAATGGGTTCTCTCGAATTTACCAAGATGCTTATAAAAGAGGGTGGTGTGGCGGTATCACCTGGTATTGGATTTGGAGAGGGTGGAGACAACTATGTCCGGTTTGCTCTTGTAGAAAATGAACACAGGATTAAACAGGCAACGAAAGGGATAAAAAAGGTGTTGAACAGATGATAAACGTAGGTATTATAGGTTTCGGAACAGTAGGTACTGGTACTGTAAGGATTCTTCTTGAAAATAAAGAAGTTTTAAAAGAGAGGCTAGGGTTTGAGATTAAATTGCGAAGAATCGCTGTCCGCAATATCAGGTTACAGAGGGGGGTGAAAGTCCCTAAAGGTATTTTGACTACCGACGTTGATGCTGTGCTGAATGATCCGGATATCGATATAGTTGCGGAATTAATAGGCGGTATCAGACCCGCAAAAGATTTCATGCTAAAAGCGATCCGTAATGGTAAGCATGTGGTTACAGCGAATAAGGCCCTTCTAGCCACTGAAGGTAATGAAATATTTTTTGCTGCTCAAAAGGCTGGAGTTGAAGTAGGTTTTGAGGCTTCTGTTGCAGGTGGTATCCCAATTATAAAAGTAATAAGGGAAGGTCTTGTTGCAAACAGAATAAAAGCTGTATACGGAATAATAAATGGCACATCAAACTACATACTGACAAAGATGACTGAAGAAAATGTTGAATTTTCAGATGCACTGAGAGAAGCACAGGAGCTTGGCTACGCTGAAGCAGATCCAACCCTGGATATTGAGGGTATAGATTCTGCTCACAAGCTTGCAATACTTGCTTCTCTTTGTTACGGCATCCCCGTGCCTTATAAAAATATTTACACGGAAGGCATTTCTAATATCTCCACACAGGATATAAGTTTTGCGTCTGATCTGGGATATAAAGTGAAGCTTTTAGCTATAGCAAAAGAATCAGACAACAAGATAGAGCTCAGGGTACATCCAACAATGCTTCCGAAGAACTATTTGATATCAAAGGTGGGGGGCTCCTTCAATGCGGTATACGTTGAGGGAGATGCTACAGGTTCAACTTTATATTATGGCAGAGGCGCTGGAGATATGCCTACCGGGAGCGCTGTTGTTAGTGACATTGCTGATATAGCCAGAAATATAAAGAAAAACGCCATAGGAAGGGTGCCTGTTATTACGAAGACCGTTAAAGATGTAAGGATAAAAAAGATTGATGACGTAATGTCCATGTACTATTTCAGGTTTTCTGCTCTTGACAGACCGGGTGTTCTCTCCAAAATTTCAGGGATACTCGGTAAATATAATATAAGTATTGCCTCAGTTATACAGAAAGGCAGAAGGATTGGTGAAGCTGTTCCTCTCGTTGTTCTTACCCATGAGGCAAGGGAGAAGGATGTAAGGCAGGCGATCAAAGAGATAGACCGTTTAAATGTTGTAATGGATAAGACTGTTTTTATGAGAGTTGAGGGCAGGGGAGAAAGTTAACCCGAAAACTGCATTTATCTGATGACCAAAGCAGGCATATATGCAGAAAAACCTTTACAAAGCAGAATTGGGTTATTCAATGATATCAATCGTTACTGATGAAAATATTCAGGCTCTCTGAATATCATGTGTCTTACAAAGGTGCTGCTGGTAAAGCTTTATCTGCATCTATGCCTGCCTTAAAATGAATGAATTGCATTTTTTGGGTTAAGGAGGATTAAAGGTTTTATGGAATTTACAGAAGAACAGCTCCAGCGATACAACAGGCATATTATTCTGCCCGAGGTTGGAGAAGAGGGACAGTTAAAGATTGCAAAAGCTAAGGTATTTATTGTCGGGGCCGGGGGGCTTGGTTCTCCTGTTGGGTATTACTTAACAGCAGCCGGTGTAGGAACAATTGCGATTATTGATAATGACGATGTTGAACTAAGTAATCTTCAACGACAGATTGCACACAGTATCAAAACTCTAGGGAAACCAAAAGTTGAATCTGCAAAAACAACATTTGAAGCTCTTAACCCTGATGTAAATGTTGTTCCCATCAAGAAGAGGTTAACAAAACATAATATAATTGATTTGATAAAAGATTTTGATATTGTTGTTGATTGCAGCGATAATTTTCCTACAAGATTTCTGGTGAACGATGCCTGTATAATGGCAAAGAAACCGCTTATAACTGGAGCTATATTTAAATTTGAAGGACAGGTGACAGCAGTTATTCCTGGTTCTGGCCCATGCTACAGATGTCTATTTGAAGAACCCCCACCACCTGGTGCTCTTCCTTCTCCCCAGTCGGCCGGTCTCCTCGGGGTAGTTCCAGGTGTGATAGGTACGCTTCAGGCAGCAGAAGTCTTGAAATTTATAATCGGAAAGGGAGAACTACTCAAGGGAGAACTTCTTATATATGATGCACTCAAATCTTCTTTCAGGAAAGTAAAGATACCGAAGAACCCTGACTGTCCTGTCTGCTCTGACCATCCGACAATAACAGAGCTTATAGAGTACAGCTAAAAACCTGTACTATTCTGTCAAATGTTATATCTTGCTTGCTCTCTATAAATTATGCGATTCAATACACAATTAATAATCCCCGGTAATCTGGCAGATGAAATAATTTTTCATTGCAGGAAGACCTATCCAAAGGAGGCCTGTGGTATTCTTGCAGGCAGGAAGGGAGTTATTCAGAATATTTATAAAATGACAAATATCGAAAGATCGAATGTCAGTTATATGATGGACTCAAGGGAACAGTTTAAAGCAATGAAAGAAATGAGGGAGCAGGGGCTTGAAATATCGGCGATTTATCATTCCCATCCAAATTCAGATGCTTATCCATCCCCAAAAGACGTAAATCTTGCTTTTTATGAGGATTCATTATATGTGATAGTAAGCCTTTCCCATGAAGAACCTGTCGTAAAGGCATTTGAAATAAAAGATAAAGAAGTAAAAGAGGTAGAAATACTTATTTTAAAACCAAGTAACGAATAAGACTGCCCTTTATTTAACCCAAATAATGAAATTGAATAATGTCCCGATATCTATCGGGATTGAGAATCCTGATAAATATCGGGATCGATACCTTTTCGCCTCGGCGAATCCGCCTGAGTGCGGACTGAATCGCTCAAGCCAGTCTTATTCGTGATAGAATTTTATATCTGGATTTAAAGAATCTTTAAATTATTGTCTATTTTGAAGTAAAATGTTTAATATTTTCTTAAAATTGATGCAAACAGAAAAGGGATATTTAAATGGGATATGTCAAAAGTCTTAAATGCAGAGAATGCGGCAGAGAATATCCTATTGCTCCTGTATATGTCTGTGAGTTCTGTTTTGGTCCGCTCGAGGTAGTATATGATTACAAAAGTATAAAAAAAGTTCTTAATAAAAAGGTGATAGAAAAACGTGAAAAGAACTTATGGAGATACAAAGAGCTCCTACCGATAGATGGTGAACCTCAGGTTGGATTAAATTCAGGATATACTCCTCTTTTAAAGGCTGATAATTTGGCAAGAGAGTTGGGGGTGAAGGAACTTTACGTAAAAGATGATACTGTTGTCCATCCAACACTCTCGTTCAAGGACAGGGTTGTGGCAATTGCACTGACTAAGGCAAGAGAATTCGGGTTTGATACTGTTGCATGTGCTTCGACAGGGAATCTGGCCCATTCTGTATCTGCACTTGGGGCAAGAGCAGGCTTTAACAGATTTATATTTATCCCTGCAACACTCGAAGCGAGCAAGATAGTTGCATCACTTGTGTATGAGCCTAATCTTATTGCAGTAGACGGTTACTATGACGATGTAAACAGGCTGTGCAGTGAGATAGCAAATAAGTATAACTGGGCATTTGTGAATATAAACATAAGACCATTCTATGCAGAGGGTTCAAAAACTCATGGTTTTGAGATTATAGAGCAGCTTGGGTGGAGGTCTCCGGACAATGTGGTTATCCCGTGTGCAAGCGGTTCGCTCCTTACAAAGATTTGGAAGAGCTTCAAGGAATTTAAAGATTTGGGAATAATAAGAGAGCTTAATACGAAGGTTTTTGCTGCACAGGCAACAGGCTGTTCTCCCATATCTACAGCGATAAAACAGGGAACGGATTTAATCAGACCGGTGAAACCAAACACTATAGCTAAATCTCTTGCAATAGGCAATCCAGCGGATGGCTATTATGCAACCCAGGCTGTGGTTGAGACAGGTGGTGCGGGAGAAGATGTATCAGACCAGGAAATTATCGACGCTATAAAACTGCTTTCAAGGACAGAAGGAATTTTTGCGGAGACAGCTGGTGGAGTTACTGTTGCAGTAACAAAAAAACTTATTGAATCAGGTAAAATTGGCAGGGATGAGACGACTGTAATCTGTGTAACAGGAAATGGATTAAAGACCCAGGAAGCCCTGAGCGGGCATACCATTTCACCGTATTACATAAAGCCGAATATTGGCTCATTCGAAGAGATACTGAAAAAAATAAACAGGGGAGGGAAGTAGATGGCTGTAAAAGTGAGGATTCCAACTCCGCTTCAAAAACTTACAGAAGGAAAAGATGAAGTTGAAGGAGAGCCGGGTACAATTATAAATCTTATCAATTACCTGGACAAGAAATTCCCTGGGATAGGAGAAAGAATATCTGAAGGAGGAAAGATAAGAAGATTTATAAATATATACCTGAATGATGAGGATATAAGATTTCTGAAAAATGAGGAGACAGAGGTAAAAGAAGGAGATGAGGTTTCAATTGTACCTGCGATTGCAGGGGGATAAGCAAGGAGGAGATGATGAAAAGGCAAGTTAAGCTAACCTTCCCGCAGCATCTTATAAAAGAGCCGGTTATTTTTACGATGGCGAAAAAATATAATGTTATGCCTAATATAAGGCGGGCGAGGGTTACAGAGACTGTGGGAGAAATGGTCCTTGAATTGGAAGGCACAGAGAAAAACCTTGATAAGGGAATAAAGTCACTCAAGGATCAGGGAATTGATGTGGAACTCGTTCAGGGAGACGTAATAGAGTAGTATATAGTGAACGGCATTTAGTGAAGGGTAAAAGGCATGCTGTTATTCGCACAAAGATGTCGTTCCCGCTTGTCGGGAATCTTTCTTATCTGTTTATTTGCTGCATAAAGAAGGCGCCAGAAAGATTCTGGACAAGCCAGAATGACATAATTGATTAATCGATTAATCGCTATAGACTTTAACTATTCACTGAATTTGGAGAATATATGGAAATAAAAAAGTGTAATAGTCCGAAAATTCCCTGGAGAGGTATAATTGAAGAATACAGAGATTTTCTCCCTGTTACAGATAAAACACCGCTTATAACCCTAAATGAGGGGAATACACCTCTTATCAGTGTTTCAAACTTGAAGAAAAAGCTCGGGCTTGATATTGAGCTTTATTTTAAATTTGATGGTGCAAATCCAACCGGCTCTTTTAAAGACAGGGGGATGACGCTTGCGCTTTCAAAAGCCATGGAAAGTGGTGCAAAAGCCGTAATCTGTGCATCAACAGGGAATACATCAGCATCTGCAGCAGCTTATGCTGCCAAGGCTAACATAAAAGCTGTGGTTCTTATACCCGAAGGAAAGATCGCCCTGGGGAAACTCGTACAGGCGCTTATTTACGGTGCACATGTCCTTCAGGTCAAGGGAAATTTTGATGAAGCTCTGAAAATTGTTAAAGCACTTGTGAAAAAACATCCTATAACACTTGTAAATTCCATTAATCCTTTCAGGCTGGAAGGTCAGAAATCCGCTGCATATGAAGTCTGTGACCAGCTTGGCTTTGCTCCTGAGTATCATGCGCTTCCGGTTGGGAATGCAGGGAATATTACCGCATACTGGAAAGGTTATAAGGAGTATAATATTGCTAAGAGGATTTCTTCTTTGCCTGTAATGCTCGGATTCCAGGCAGCAGGCGCAGCACCGATTGTTCTCGGCAGACCCGTGGAAAACCCGGAGACGGTTGCTACGGCAATCAGAATAGGGAATCCTGCAAGCTGGGAAGGTGCGGTTTCAGCAAGGGATGAATCAGGCGGAAAGATTGATTCTGTAACCGATGAGGAGATATTAGGTGCGTACAAACTAATTGCGTCCGCAGAAGGGATTTTTTGCGAGCCTGCTTCAGCAGCTTCATTAGCAGGTGTAATAAAACTGTATAGGGCTAATTTTTTCAGGCGGGGTGTCAGTGTTGTGTGTACTCTTACGGGAAGTGGTCTGAAGGATCCGGATACTGTCTTCAGGGTATCAAGTGAACCTTTAAAGGTGGAAGCTGAGATAAATGCAGTTGAAAAGGCTTTAGAAGGAATTTTATGAAATATATTGTTATTCTTGGTGATGGAATGGCGGACAGGCCTGTAAAAGAACTTGGGGGGAAAACGCCTCTGCAGAAAGCATATAAACCCAATATGGACAGGCTTGTGCGCGAGGGAATCACAGGTAAAGTCAGAACTATACCGGTTGGTTCCAATCCGGGTTCTGACATCGCAAATCTGAACATACTCGGCTATAATCCCGATGAGTTTTATTCAGGGAGGGCCCCGCTAGAAGCTGTAAGTATAGGAATCAAATTGAAGAACGATGATGTGGCTTACAGGTGCAACTTGGTGACCCTCAAGTTTAATAAAAACAAGACAAAAGCTGTTATGGAGGATTACAGCGCAGGACATATAACGACAAAAGAGGCAAAGGAACTCATTTCCGATATCAACAGGGAAATTGGGACAGAACAAATATGTTTCTATCCGGGAGTGAGCTACAGACATATCATGGTATGGGCTTCCGGCGCATTGAATAATGAATGCATACCCCCTCATGATATTACAGGTAAGAATATCGCAGATTACCTGCCTGTCGGGGAAGGGGAAGAAGTATTAAGGGATATGATGCTTAAATCGACGGGTATCCTTGAAAGGCATCCGGTTAACAGAGAACGAGTTAAAAGAGGGGATAACCCTGCAAATAGTATATGGTTCTGGGGGCAGGGGAAAAAACCAAGCCTTCCGACTTTCAGGGAAAAGTATTCTCTAGAAGGTGCACTTGTTTCTGCTGTTGACCTGATGAAGGGAATCGGCATATGTGCCGGATTTGAGATACTGGAGGTACAGGGTATTACAGGTTATTTAGATACTAATTATGCCGGGAAAGCAGAAGCAGCCCTGAAGGCGCTTGAGAAAGTCGACTTCGCTTATATTCATGTTGAGGCACCTGATGAAGCAGGACATTCAGGAAGTTATTCTGACAAGATAAAAGCTATAGAGGATTTTGATGCACTTGTTGTGGGAACTGTACTTAAAAAGATAGAATCTTTTGAAGAGTACAGAATACTTATTCTGCCTGATCATGCTACACCAATAGAGGTCAAAACACATACAGATGAGCCTGTACCGTTTGTTATATACGACAATAGCATTAAGAGAAAAAATGAAGATACAGCTTTTGATGAAACAATTACAGAAAGAAAAGGTATACTATTTTTTGAAGAAGGGTATAAATTAATAGATTATTTTATTAAAGGCAGGTTGGTTTAATTGGCTCTTGTTATACAGAAATATGGCGGAACATCTGTCGGGAGTTTAGATAGAATAAAAGCTGTTGCAGAACGAGTTATTGAAACCAAGAAAAAGGGTAATGATGTTGTTGTTGTCGTATCTGCAATGTCAGGAGAAACAGACAAGCTTATCGGGCTTGCAAATCAGATATCCCAGAATCCGGATGAGCGGGAGATGGATCTGCTGCTTTCATCCGGCGAGCGGATAAGTGCCGCGCTTACGGCAATTGCGATATGCGAGCTGGGATTTAAATCTGTATCTTTCACAGGCAGACAGGTGGGGATTATTACAAATGATTCACATACAAAGGCAAAGATTGAAAAAATAACAGGGGAACGTGTAAGAAATACTTTAGCAAAGGGCATAATCCCTGTTATTGCGGGTTTTCAGGGCGTGACGGAAAGTTCTGATGTTACAACCCTTGGAAGGGGCGGATCCGACCTGACGGCAGTGGCAGTTGCAGCAGCTCTTGGAGCGGATTTCTGTGAGATTTATACAGATGTTGACGGCGTTTATACTACAGATCCAAATGTTGTACCGAATGCCCGGAAACTCAGCAAGATTTCTTATGATGAAATGCTTGAACTTGCAAGTCTTGGTGCGAAGGTATTACAGACAAGGTCTGTTGAGTTTGCAAAAATATACAATGTTCCGGTTGTGGTAAGGTCGAGTTTCAGTAATAATCCTGGTACACTTGTTGTTAAGGAGGACAAGGAGATGGAAAAGGTTGTTGTATCGGGTGTTGCCTATGACAAAAACCAGGCAAAGATAACAGCAATAGCAGTTCACGACAAGCCAGGGATTGCAGCGAAACTTTTCAATGCAGTTGCAGGCGCAAATATTGTTGTTGACATGATTGTGCAGAACATAAGCAGTGACGGAAAGGCAACGGATATTTCATTCACAGTCCCTAAAACAGAAAGCAAAAAAGCCCTTAAAATTACAGAAGAGACTGTCGCTGAAATCGGTGCAAAGGGTGTTGTACTCAGGGAGGATATAGCAAAGGTATCTATTATAGGTGTTGGCATGAGGACCCATTCAGGTGTAGCAGCGAAGATGTTTGAGACACTTGCAAAACACGGGATAAACATTATAATGATAAGCACTTCCGAAATAAAAATCTCCTGCGTTGTTGATTCAAAATATACAGAGCTTGCGGTCAGGGTACTGCACGATGCATTCGAACTTGGAGAAAGAAAGAGGAAAAGAACGAAAAAATAGTCAGAAAATCCGGGATAGAGGTAACAGGTATTTTATGCGCAAGATAGAAATATACGACACAACGTTAAGGGACGGAGCACAGGCAGAAGATGTTTCATTCTCTGTTGAAGATAAACTCCGTATTACTGAAAAACTTGACGAGCTCGGCGTCCATTATATAGAAGGCGGCTGGCCTGTGTCTAATCCAAGGGAAATGGAATTTTTCAAAAGGGTAAAAAAACTCAAGCTCACAAATTCAAAGATTGTTGCATTCGGCAGCACGCACAGGCCGAAACACAAAGTACATGATGATGTGAATATAAAATCCCTTCTCGATTCAAAGACGAAGATATTTACTATTTTCGGAAAGACATGTGATTTTCATGTTAAGGAAGCATTGAAGATTCCGTTAAATGAGAACCTTGACATCATTTATAATTCTGTAGCGTATCTTAAAAAGAATGCTGAAAAAGTTTTCTTTGACGCAGAGCATTTCTTCGATGGTTATAAAAGCAATCCAAAATTTGCTTTAAAATGCCTCCTAACAGCACAGGATGCTGGTGCAGACTGCCTTGTGCTCTGTGATACAAACGGGGGAACGCTTCCCGTTGATGTGAAGAATATTATTGAGGACATCATGAAAATTGTGCGTATTCCTGTTGGTATCCACGCACATAATGATTCAGACTGTGCTGTTGCAAATTCAGTAATCGCAGTTAAGGTTGGTGCATCACATGTGCAGGGTACGATTAACGGACTCGGTGAGAGATGCGGCAATGCAAACCTTTGCTCGGTGATTCCTAATCTCCAGATCAAACTTGGCGTAAAATGCATTACTGCTGATAAATTGAAAAGGTTGAGGGATGTGTCGAGGTATGTCAATGAGATAGCCAACCTGAGACACTTCAAGAGACAGCCTTTTGTCGGTGACAGTGCATTTGCGCACAAAGCAGGAATTCATGTCAGTGCAGTAAGGAAAAGATCTGAAACATATGAACATATGAAGCCTGAACTTGTGGGCAATTCCCAGAGAATCCTGATATCGGATCTTGCCGGCAGAAGCAATATTTTAAGAAAAGCTGAGGAATTCGGGATACATCTTGCCCCTGGTTCTCCCCAGGTGCAGGATATAGTAACAACCTTGAAGAATTTGGAGAACGAGGGTTTTCAGTTTGAGGCAGCAGAGGCATCATTCGAACTCCTGATGAAAAAGTCTCTCGGCCTTCATAAAAGGTTCTTTGACCTCATAGGTTTCAGGATAATAGTTGAGAAGAGAAAAGAGGGAGAGGATCCTATCAGCGAGGCAACTATAATGGTGAAGGTGGGGGATCACATAGAGCACACTGCAGCAACAGGGAATGGGCCTGTTAATGCAATTGATAATGCCCTGAGAAAAGCACTCGATAAGTTTTATCCTGAACTTAAGAATGTAAAACTCCATGACTACAAAGTCCGTGTCCTTACGGCAGGTAAAGGCACCCTGGCAAGAGTAAGGGTG
>MHEF01000012.1:2455-8611 GCA_001805125.1 Nitrospirae bacterium RBG_13_39_12 | reverse complement strand
GTCGGGTCGCCTCAGCGACTCGCCGAGGAGAGAATCTTTCTGAAAAAACCAGAAGGATTGCGGATCCCGAATGCTTTCGGGATAATAACAAAAAGTGATAAGAATGTCGCCTTACTAATGACCTCCTTAGAAAGTGCATGTTTACTCAATTTTCTAACCTTCTGTTACTGAAACAATAGAATCTTTAATTACTTTCAGCAACTGATTGAGGTTCTGTTCGCTTATGCTTAAAGGCGGCATTATGACTATCACATTTCCGAGAGGTCTGATGAAGACACCGTTATCCCTTGCACGATATGCAACCTGCCAGCCCATCTTCTTTTCCAAGTCATAGGGTTCTTTTGTCTTTTTGTCTTTTACTAATTCTATTCCTGCCATCATTCCTGCATTCCTTACGTCCCCGACATGTTGAAGAGTTAAGGCATCATTAAGCCATCTCTCAAGGATTTCGATCTTGCTTTTAAGATTCTTTAATATTTCTTCTTTCTCAAATAAATCCAGGCTTGCGAGGGCTGCAGCACAGGCGATGGGATTACCGGTGTATGAATGGCCATGAAAGAATGTTTTTAAGTCTTTGAATTCTCCGAGAAATGCATTGTATATCTCGTCTGTTGCAATGGTTGCTGCAAGGGGCATATAGCCACCTGTAATGCCTTTTGATAAACATAAGATGTCAGGCATGACATCTTCATGTTCACAGGCAAACATTTTACCAGTTCTGCCAAAACCTGTAGCAACCTCATCAGCAATCATCAGGATGTCATATTTTTTGCATAGTTCTCTCACGCTTTTCAGATAACCCGGAGGAGAGGTTATCATACCGCCTGCTGCCTGAATCATTGGTTCTATAATAAGCGCTGCAATTTCGCCTGAATGGGCATAGAATATCTCATCAAGTTTTTCAGCACATGCAAATCTGCAGTCAGGATATTTTTTGTCAAGTTCACATCTGTAGCAGTAGGGAGAAGGGGCCTTATACGTTTTGAATAAGAGCGGGCCGAATGCCTCATGGAACATATCAACGCCGCCAACGCTTACTGCACCTAAAGTATCACCATGATATGCATTATTGAGAGAGACGAAGACATTCTTTCCGTCAATCCCTTTGTGCTTCCAGTACTGGAATGCCATCTTAAGTGCAACTTCAACAGCAGTTGAACCATTATCGGTGTAAAAGACTTTACGTAATCCCCCCATCCCCCCTTTAGAAAAGGGGGGTGAGGGGGGATTTGACCCTTGGTTATTACATAGTGATTTCCGAACTATTTTTACAAGTTTCTCTGCCAATTTTATGGCAGGGACATTGCTTAATCCAAGTAATGTGCTGTGAGAAATATTATCAAGTTGTTGTTTTATAGCGTCGTCTATCTCTTTCTTCCTGTGTCCATGAATATTTACCCACAGGGATGACACGCCGTCAAGGTACCACCTTCCATAAATATCCTTTATAAAACAGTCTCTGCCTTCAGATATGATTATCGGCTTTTCATCAAGCCATTCCTTCATCTGGGTAAAAGGGTGCCAGATATATTTCCTGTCATTTTCTTCAAGTCGTCTGTTTTCTTCAAGAATTCCCATATTAATAATTATTACACCCTGTGGTCTCTGCCACAGTTCCAAATTTCTGTCATTCCGGCTTGTCCGGAATCTTTCCTGAAGGATTCCCGACACGCTTTGCTTGCGGGAATGACACCAAAAAAGAAACATTCAAATAATGGATGCCCTGCGGTCTCTGCCGCAGGGTTCTTCACTTTCTTAGATAAAATTATAATATACTTGATTTGGCTACAAGTATTCTCTCAATTTTTGCATAATCCTTGATAATGGAAATATTAATAAAGCCTGTATCCTCGGACATTTTTCTGACAGCATCAGCTTGGCCAACACCAAGTTCAAGCATGAGACAACCTTCTTTTTTCAAATAAATTCTTGCATCCGGCATGATTGCCCTATAATAGTCAAGTCCGTCTTCGCCTCCATCAAGCGCTTCCAAAGGCTCCCAGTCTTTGATTTCAGGCTGTAAACTTTTTATATCTGTTCTTTTGATATACGGAGGGTTTGAAACTATCAGGTCGAATTTAAGTTTTTGTACTGGCACAAAAAGTGACCCTTTCCTGAATTTTACATTCTTGATCTGATTTAATTCTGCATTTTCTTTTGCATATTTAATTGCAACCTCTGATGAATCAGTGCCGTAGATATATGTATCAGGAAATTCTCCGGCAAGTGCGAGTGCAATACAACCGCTGCCGGTACAGAGGTCGAGGATCTTAAAATTCGAAATTCGAAATTCGAAATTCGAAATTATTTTTATCGTTTCTTCTACCAGCAATTCTGTCTCAGGCCTTGGTATTAGCACACCCGGTCCTGTCATTATTTTTAAACCGTAAAATTCTGTATAGCCGAGGATATACTGCAGGGGTTCCTTTTTTGCTCTTCTTTTAAGGTATTCATTTATTCTTTGAATAATATCTTCAGGAATTATGAGGTTGTCTCTGTATAATGTTACTCTGTCTGTCTCCATACAATGAGATATTATTGTCTCTGCCTCTCTGGCGGCATTTTCGATTCCAGAAATATCAAGAAACTTTTTTGCTTCTTTTAGTTTATCAAGAGAGTTCATGACTGTGGATCCAATATCTCAAAGTTTATCACAAATTATTATCTTATATATAAGACTGACAAGGCATAGTGTTTGAGCGGTTTTGTCCCGATTAATATCGGAACATTATTCAATTGCATTATCTGGGTTAACTACGGTCTTCAATATTGTATAAGATTATATAAAATTTATGTTTTATAACCTTACCTTTGTAAATACACCATGAAGCTTCTTGGGCGGGAAATTATAAAACTGAATGAATGTCGGCGTCAGCCGCTTGATCATTCCGAAAATCTTCCAGATAGGGTTTTCGGTTGATATATCTTCAAGACCGTAGAAGACAACTCTCTCTTCTATACCTGCTTCCCTCAAGATTTCTTCTACGTCTATCACTTCAGTGTATCCCATCTGAATCTCAAAGACCCTGAGTCCTTCTGTAAGATCTTCCTTAAAAAAGCCTGTAATGCCGAATGGATCATCTCTGTTAATGATTGAAACAAAGATATTGTCCTCGTAAACAACACCGTGAAAGAACATAGTTTGTGTGACATAAAAAGGTATCTCGTTTGTATCCCTTACGAGGAATATTGCCGTGCCTTTGATCCTTTCAGTTGTTGCATGTACCCTTGCAAACTTATGAAGGAAATCGTCCAGGGGCATAAAATCCATCATACGGTATAGTTTCTTCTGCCCGTTCATATAAAAAAGTATCATTGCAAGAGGGATTAAAGCCAGTATAATAGACCAGTATCCGCCGTGGGGTATTTTATAGAAATTGGCAACGAGATAAGCAGCATCAACAACTGTGACGATAACGGAAAAAGCTACGAGCATCTTCTTCTTTTTAAGGTAAAAGATCCAGGTCATCAGGATGCCTGTAAGTGTCATAGTCCCTGTAACTGCAAGACCGTATGCAGCAGCAAGACGGTTAGATTCCCCGAATTCCACCATTATAAAAATGACTGCAATAAGTAAAAACCAGTTGACAGAACCTATATATATCTGTGATTTCCTTTCGACCGAGGTGTAATCTACTTTGAACATTGGCATAAGCCTTGTTGTAATACCCTGGTATACCATTGAGAATGTGCCGCTTATCATAGCCTGTGAGGCTATGATAGTCGCGGAGATACTAAGAAGAAGAAACGGGACATATAAATTTTTTGCATAGTAGAATACCATTTCAAATAGGATATTCTTTGCTTCAGGATGCTTCAAAAGGAATGCTCCCTGTCCTAAATAATTAAGGACAAGTGCAAAAAAAACACCAGTCCATGCCTGTCTTATTGGTCTGGCTCCAAGGTGCCCCATATCTGCATAAAGGGCTTCACCTCCTGTAGCGCAGAGTATTATTTCACCGAGAACAATAAACCCTGCAAGACCATTATCATAAAAAAATTTCAATCCATAGTAAGGGTTTATTGCAACAAGCACTTCCGGAGCATCTGAGATTGCGACAACCCCTATAAGTGCAAGGGATATAAACCATGTGCCTGTTATGGGACCAAATGCTCCTGATACCTTCTCTGTCCCCATCTTCTGAAAAACGAACAATAATATAGCAATTAACACTGCAATGAGAACAATAGAGGTCCTGGTGAGCTCCTCAAATCCGGGTATTAGAACTGAACCTTCTACTGCGCTGAGTATGCTGATGGCGGGTGTGATTATTCCGTCACCTATAAGCAGTGATACTCCTACGATAGCTAATAAGGTTACGAAGCTGACGCTTTTTTTGGAACGGAGTAATGGCAGCAGTATCTCTTTAAGAACGATCTTTCCGCCTTCGCCCCTTATGCTGAGGCTCATAGCCAGCCATGCAAACTGTATCGTAACAAGGATTACAAGTGTCCAGATTATTAATGACAGGACACCAATGATATTATCATTTGTGTTTTTAAGAAATATGAATACAACTGTTAGCGTATAGATTGGACTTGTGCCGATATCTCCAAAGACAAGACCAAGTGCCTTGATTATGCCTTTTGCGGGATTAGACTTCTCAGCCATTATTTTTCCCCATCACTTCAAAAGAGAAGACGCAGGTCTTAGTTGTGTCATCATTTTTTTCAGAATTCGAATTAATATTCTACACATAGGACAGAGAGTAAACAAGAAAAATAATAGGTAACCTTTGGGTAAGATGTAAACTAAATACTATCTGATTCACGGAGATGTAACAATCAATACAAAACCGATAAACATCAATACAGCTCCTGAAAGCCTCTCCCTTATATTTTTTTCTTTGAAAAGAAAGTATCCGTAAATAACGCCTATTATAAGGCTTGTCCTTTTCACTGATATCATGTATGCGACCTTCGCAATGCTCATTGCGATCATGTGGGTGGCTATCATTACTGAATAGAAAAGACCCGGAAGCAGCAGACCCTTAAATTGTCTTTTTGAAACAAAACTTTCCATTTCAGTCCTGCCCATCCAGAAAGCTAAAGGTGCAAAAACAGCAGTTACAGCTATGAAATATGTAATACCGAAAAACAACGGAGATGAATGTTCTATGGCCATCTTACCAAGTGAAGATGTAATACTGTAGATTATTGCAACGCATATCATCAGAACCGAACCTTTCTCTTTAGTTATGGATTTCAATGGGTTGAGTATGCCCCTTCGCATTTCACGCAGGTTAAGGGTATAGCTGCCTGCAGCAAGGAAAATTATACCGATGCCTCCCCTGAGTGATACCTTTTCACCTAATATCAGATAGGAAATGAAAATTAAAAATAAAGGCGTGAGAGAAAGGAAAGGGAGAGTCAGGCTGAGCGGGGAAATCCTCAGCGCCTTTATATAAAAAACAATTGCAATTATCTCAAGTGGCAATGCAAGTGCGAAAGCCTTGTAAAACTCAGCATCGAGTTTTGGTACGGGTACGAAAATCCAGATTAATAACAGCAGAGGCATTGAAAAAAACAGTCTGAACCAGGCCACGAGATATTCATTATTTTGAGACAGTACTCTCTTGGTAAGCGCGTCGCTCGTGGAAAGGGTAAATGCTGAAATCAATGCTAACAAAACCCAGTTATAAGCCATTTGTTATATTAATGTAAATCAGGGGAATTTAGAAATAATGTTGGTCTTTTGAATTAAGCGATTTTTATATAAAACCATTTGAAACTGTTATTCTGAGTCCATCTGAATTTGACAGCACATAAGGCTTTATTTAGAATATCATTATGAGAAAAGAATGTTGTCTGCAAGTTTTATTTTTATCAGTACTGTCAATTTTTCTCATTTTTGCCTGCGATGAGAAGCCCAAAAACCCTGTAGCTGAATATGGCGATGCATTGGTTACTTCTTATAAAAAAGGTCAGATAGCCGGGGAAGAAGCAAATCTTGACGCAGTCAGGAAATCAATCGAAGCATATCATGCTACGAACGATAGATATCCTCAAAGTCTTGATGAGATAAAAGACTTGTTTGGCCAGAATGAAATAGATCTTTCAAAATATGATTACAACCCTCAGAATGGAGAGGTTTCTGTTAAAAAGTAGCCGGTTGAAAGTTTCCAAAATCACAAGCAATTGACAAAATAAGATTTT
>MHEF01000012.1:601-2217 GCA_001805125.1 Nitrospirae bacterium RBG_13_39_12 | reverse complement strand
CCTTCTCAGATGCGCTTTTTAAATCACCTTCATTGACAATGTTATATCTGTCAAATATAGACCTTGTCCTGTGAGAAGGCAGTAGAACCAGAAAATACATAATTTATGATTCCTAAGCCAGCCATTAGATAAAGCTTTTCTGTAGAGTCTGATCCAACCTTCATTCCTACCCTCATACTGACTCATCATGTTTCATGAGTCCTTTCAAAAAATATGTCAGAGTCTCTTTAGAATGATTTGAAAAAATATTTTTTAGGTTTTCAACTACCCCGGGATTTATCCCTCTCCGTAAAATTTCATAACGAAGCGCCTTTCCGACCTCGTAAGCAACGTCATATTTTTTTATTGCGCAGGGAAGAAATATCTTGCCAGATAAAGCACAGGGCCTGTCCGTCTTGTGGAGGGTAGGGTGTGTCTTCTCCCCTGCGCGGGTTATGCCGATTGGTTTTGGAATGTTAATGTTTTCTTTATCTGGCAATTTTTATGAACCTTCTGACTCAGAGCATATCATCATGAAATGGGGATTTATCAAGCGAAATAAGAAAGTTTTTTAAGGGGTCTAAACCCCCTATGAATGATTTATTTCAGAATATACTGAGGGGTCTTGCCATGGAGAAATTCACCGTAATATTTGCTGCCGTTCCATAAATTTAGAATTTTACTTTCTGTTTCTTTTTTGCTGATATCGCTAAAAAGGGTATTGTAGTAAAGATATTCATTAATTAATTCTGCTGTCCGCCTTGCGCTTTCTTTCTTTTTTTTGCTTGCCTCCCACAAACTGATAAAGATAACAAATTCTAAAGCTTTCAAGGATAGGTCAGAAGGATTCTGAGTGTAAGTAATCTCCAATCGTTGGTGCTCTTGAATTGGACGAAGAAAAGCATTTAGCATTTGAGGGGTCATGTCTTTAAGATCAACTGCTTTTGTCGCTTCAAGGAAATCTCTATAGAGTGCAATCACATCATCAATACTGTAAGTAAATTTATATACATTTTTTGAATCCTTAGTATTTATTCTAACTGCAATTTTTTTATACCTGATTTCCTTTCTGATAAAATTATGAGTCTTAGGAAAGATGAAATTGATAGAAGATAAAATTTTCTCCAATTGTAAAATTTCTTTATTATAGGTGCTTGCGTCATAATCTTTTTGTCTGTCCCGTATTATCCATGCATAAGGTAAATGAAGATTTAGGAATGCTATCAAGGCTGCTTTGCAGGTCAATGTTGTTTTATTTGATGTGAGAGTTTTTATTTTTTGCCATAATGCGATGCGCTCATTTTGTCTATCTGAATTTACATGATTTAATGGGAATACATCTTCAATATTGCCTCTCGCCTTTTTTGTGGCATCATTGCAAATGTCTTCGGGTAATTGTTTCTTTAGAAATTGTATTGCGAAATTTAAAGACAGCGTTGTTTCTTTTTTCTTCTTTCCCATTATACACCTCCCTTGAAGTTAATATATTTTGATTTTTTTTAGTTTATCTCCAAATCAGTAATTTGACAGATAGAGGAATTGGCTTGGCTATGTATAAAACCCATATTAAATTTTAAAAACTCTTTCTTATTTTTGGCTTTTACAATATCGTATATTGTCCTTGTATTACTATCTAT
>MHEF01000012.1:0-558 GCA_001805125.1 Nitrospirae bacterium RBG_13_39_12 | reverse complement strand
TCTTTGATATCAAAATTACTTTGATTGTTTATTATGAAATCAGCCTCCATTATACTATCAAGTGCAGTAGTGTTCCAACTGAAATCAAGTTTAGTTGATGCTAGTGCTTCCTCTTTTGGCGAAAGACTATGACTTGGAATTGATGTGCTTGAATCTTTATAGAGATTGCTCATAATCGTTCCAAATACCCAAAAAGCAATTATTACAGCAAAGAATTTTGCAGGTAATGTCCATCCTTGACGTTTTCTACAATGCGGACATATTTTTGCTTCTTTTGGAATCATCATTGCACAGTGTTTACATTTTTTTGTATTAACTGGATTAGGGACTTTTGCAATATCTTCTAATGAGGGGGGTATCTTGTCTAAAGGAGTCTCTACCTGTGGAGTTTTCTGCGTTTTCTCTGTTGCCTTTTTCTTAGCTTCTCTTAGCTTTTCAGCTTTCCACTTCTCATATTCTTCTTTATTCTTGAATTGTGGCATAAAAAATATTACTCAGCAAGAAAACCTATTCGTTTTTTAGGCTTCTCAGCGGGTTCTAAGAGTTGTTTTATAGCAT
>MHEF01000011.1:5194-5263 GCA_001805125.1 Nitrospirae bacterium RBG_13_39_12 | reverse complement strand
GCTTGGATTGTTCTTAATCTCTTTTCCTTGCTTATCATGACAGGAAATACAGGGTTCTGTAATATTCGC
>MHEF01000011.1:5067-5185 GCA_001805125.1 Nitrospirae bacterium RBG_13_39_12 | reverse complement strand
CATCTCTAAAGGAGCGTGAGGATCTGAATGGCAGGTATTACAACCGCCGATCTCATAATGGGGCTTTCCTGCATGACATTCATTACATGCATGGATAATCTTCTCTTTACTTACCATT
>MHEF01000011.1:4686-4919 GCA_001805125.1 Nitrospirae bacterium RBG_13_39_12 | reverse complement strand
CGAAACCTTCTTTTTGGCTTGAGGGCGTATTTACAAAGATTGAAAGAAGAAATGCACATAATAAAAGCAGGAGCAGAGGCCAGATAGATTTATACCTTTTTTCCTTCCACAGATGAATGAGTTTCATAGTTATTTACCCCCTTATTGTCAATATCAAAATTTTAGATACTCTATTGACTATATAAATACAGTTATGCCACGATGCATAGATCGTATTTTAGCTTATAACGGTA
>MHEF01000011.1:0-4497 GCA_001805125.1 Nitrospirae bacterium RBG_13_39_12 | reverse complement strand
TCAGATCTTTCCCAGCTAAAGGGTGGTTTATATCTAATGTAATTCTCGCCTCCGAAACATTTAGCACAGTAGCTAACATTGGTTGCTCAAAGCCTTGGGGAATTTGCAAATGCTGACCAACCTCAAATTTGAAGTCAGCCGGAAATTCTTTTCGATCTACCTCACTTACGAGTTCCTTATTATATAGGCCATATGCTTCGTCTGACGATACCCTGATGGTTCTGGATGTGCCAGGACTCATACCGATAACAGCTTGATCAAAGCCGGGTATTACTTGCCCCAGTCCAACTGTAAATGTCAAGGATTCGAGATCAAAGGTGCTATCGAAAACTGTGCCATCATCTAATTTGACAGCATAATGAACTTTAACGGTATTGCCAAAATTTGCTTCAGCCATTTTTTCTCCCTCTCATTTTTAAAGTTAATATACTATCCAGAATGTGAATAAATGGGGTCTTGCAATATCACTTTTCCTTTATGCACAATTGATTAAACCAATAACAGACATTTATTTTACTATGACAAAAAACCTGATTTTTCAAGATAATGCTTTGCTTCAGCGATGAACTCTGTTGCTTCATTCATTGCAGCCTGTGCTGTTTCTTCATCTATATATGTAAAGACCTCATAGTCTCCACTCTCCCTGTCGTCTTTAAGATTCGCAAGATATTTCCCGAAGTTTTTACTGAACTTGCCAGTTTTTACAAAAAGTAAACCGAAGAGTGTAACTACACCTTTATGGGTCTCAGCATGTTGTCCCTCTGTCAGCAGCAGCGCCTGTGTTGCATGGTAAACAGCATAATATGCCCTTGAAATGGCATCTTCATAATCGCCTGATGCAAGAAGCCTTTTAGCAACTTCTAATTTTTTTTCAGCCTTTTCAAGATAACCATTTATGAGTATTTTTGCTTTTTCATCCAATTCTTATGCCCTCCTTTAAAATAGTGCTCATGAATGGAGTTGGGATTGACTTGAGGCGATTAAATTCTTCAATCTTAAATATTTTAAGTGATATCAGCTTTCCGGTAGCAAGCAAGGTATCAATTACGACATCATAGAGTTTGTCAATAACTGCTCTGTCCTTTCTTTCAAGGACAATTAATATGTCATAATCAGAATCCGGGCGCCAGTTATTGCGGCACCTTGAGCCAAAAAGATACATCTCTTTTATATGCCCTGTTAAGGGTGAAATCATTTCTATAAATTCATCAATTATGCTGTCTTTATGTTTAAGCATTTCTCAATTAATTCCTTTGTAGCGGTTTACTATTTTTTGTTGATCTCTGGAAAATTCATAAAATTTAGTATTTTCTCTTATGCCTTTTCAATCAAGTCTCTATAAATGTACACCTCCTTTAGGTGTTAGGCTAAGAATTAATCTAAATCTTAGCAGAAAGGCAGTCCTCTGCAATATCTGCTATTCTCTTTGCTCCACAACCGTCTACTAACATTTTACCTTTTTCGGACATTTTTTCCCATAATACTCTGTCTTTCAAAAGATTTTCGACTGCTTGTTTTATGGTAGAATCTGAAACATCTTCGTGATAACCAAGAGGCAAAGCAATACCCAGCTTCTTAAAGGCAATCATGTCCCTTTCATCGGTTTTATAGTTTGCAATAAGAATCACAGGGACCCCCACAAGGTCGAGATGAAACTCTATCATCTCAGCGCCCCAGCGGTGAATTGCACGGTATATTACACCTGAATTTACACTATGGTCAGACCAGCCGAAATGAAGGTTTATTATGGACTGCAATTGGCTGAATGTCTTATAGTAATTCATATGAGGCAATCTTATAAAAATCAACATAAGGAAAAAGCTCATCTACAGCTTTTAGATAAAAGGGAGTACAGGCAAATTTAATGTTTTTTTCACAGCAGCATGCAGAGATTTCAGGCAAAAATGAAACAGGAAGTTCCCACTGTTTCCTTTTTCTATGTTCGGGGCTTTTCTGAAGAATCTCGGGTGCAAATAGTTCTTCTATTCTGAAGAGTTGGAATTTAATAGCACTACAACCAATGTCTGCTGCAGTGTCAATGAAAGAGAGACAACGTTTGATGTTTTGGTTGTGATTGCTTGAAACCTCAGCAACAAAATAAGGTGCATTCATATAAGTTCTTTAAAGTCGTAATGACATACTTTATGTTTCTCTTTGACATATGCGGGTATATGGGAATGCTTATTTCTCTCATGTAAAAATCTTCTGCTACAGGACATAAACCTTTCTTATATCCTAATTCTTTGTAGTAAGGTTGTAAGTACACAGGTATATAATGGACCTGAACACCAAGTCCTTTTTTTCTTAATTTTGAAAAAATATCTCTTTTTTTATCTTTGTATTTATCTTTTAACCTTATCGGATAAAGATGGTATGATGAGTAAGCATAATCTTCTTCATCTGGAATATCAAAATAAGGATTATCTCTGAAAGCTTTATTATAGCAGTCTGCTATAGCCCTTCTTCTTTCAACAAATGAATCGAGTTTTTTTAGTTGTGATAAACCGAGTGCAGCCTGAATGTCCGTCATTCTGTAGTTATAGCCTAAAAACAGCATTTCATAATACCAGTCGTCAAAATAAGAATTGAGATTATCGAGATTGTTGAAATTATTGAGATTAAGGTTGAGATGCTCTTTTATATAATCCTTAGCATTAACCTTAAACTGAGCCTTATCCTTAGTTATTCCATGGCTTCTAAACATTAATAACTTTTTGTAATATTCTTCATTATTTGTTAAAACTGCTCCACCTTCCCCTGTAGTAATATGTTTTACTGGGTGGAAACTTAATACCGTCATGTCTGAATATTTACAGCTTCCGATTTTTGTCCAGTCTTCACTTTTTTTGTCTTTATTCTGCTTACTGCCTCTTGATTTCTGACACCCCTTCCCTTGCCCTCCCCCCTCAAGGGGGAGGGGTGGGTGGGGGAGCCTTCTGTATTTTGCTCCCAATGCGTGACAGGCATCTTCAACAACAAAAAAATTATATTTTTTTGCAATCTTATAGATTTTTTCTAAATCAGCCGGATGTCCGGCATAATGAACGGGGACAATAAGTTTTGTCTTCTTTGTAAGCTTCTTTTCGATTTTTGTCGGATCTATATTTCCAGTATTTTTCTCAACATCGACAAAGACAGGTTTTGCCCCAAGGTATAAGCCAGCATTTGCACTTGCAACAAATGTGTTAGGGGTTGTGATGAATTCATCCCCTTTTTTTAGACCTAAAGTAAAATATGCTCCGTGAAGTGCAGAGGTACCAGAATTAAATACAACAGCATATTTAGAACCACAATATTCGGCTAATTTTTTTTCAAATTCCGGTATCTTAGGTCCTTGTGTTATAAAATCACTTTTTAAAACCTTTACAACTTCATTGATGTCTTCTTCGTCGATATATTGTCTGCTGTAAGGGATGATGTTCACAGATTCTTTATCATCTCTCTCAATTCTTCCACTGTTAACCACCATGTATTTGTTCCAGAGTTATACTCGAAATCCTCGGGTACCGCTTTACCTTTGTTACTTTTAAAACGATGTTCAAAAAACCGAAATTTAGGCTGGATAATATAAAATTTATCAAACTCAATCGTCATTCTCGCCTCATCTCTCGGCACCATTACTTCATGGAGTTTCTCCCCGGGGCGAATACCAATGATCTCTGTTTTACACTTAGGGGCTATTGCTTTAGCAAGATCCATGATGTTCATACTTGGAATTTTAGGAACAAATAGTTCGCCACCCACCATTCGCTCGAGACAATCAAGTACAAAGTTTACACCCTGTTCAAGAGTAATCCAGAATCTTGTCATCCGGGAATCAGTTATCGGTAAAACTCCTGTTTCTCTTTGCTTCATAAAGAAGGGGATGACACTCCCTCTGCTTCCGACAACATTTCCATATCTGACTACACTGAAAATAGTTTCTTCTCTTCCGACATAAGCATTTCCGGCAATAAATAGCTTATCGGAGCAAAGTTTTGTTGCCCCGTAAAGATTTATAGGATTTGCAGCCTTATCCGTACTTAAGGCGATAACTTTTTTAACTCCTTTATCAATCGCAACATTTATAACATTTTCTGCACCAAGGATATTTGTCTTAATAGCCTCAAAAGGATTATACTCTGCTGCCGGAACCTGCTTTAAAGCTGCCGCATGAATTATGTAATCCACCTTGTTAAAAGCACGATACAAGCGCTCTTTGTCACGAACGTCACCAATAAAATATCTCATACAGTCATATTTAGAGTCTGGAAATTGTTGTGCCATCTCAAACTGTTTCAGTTCGTCACGGCTGAAGATAATTAATTTTTTAGGTTTGTATTTTTTGAGAATTATTTCGGTGCACTTTTTCCCGAAGGAGCCTGTTCCACCCGTTATGAGAATCGTTTTATCGTTCAGCATGAATGTATCTTTTATGAGGCATTATTTATATACTATCACAAAATGTTTATGATTTTCTCCAAAAGATCAATATGTCCCTGTTTACGAAAGCATCTC
>MHEF01000010.1:10318-10534 GCA_001805125.1 Nitrospirae bacterium RBG_13_39_12 | reverse complement strand
AGCTCTGGCGGTAGGCATATTTGCCTTTGTAGTCCATTTGTTTGTCACGGGGTCGTATTCTTCTATCTCTTCTGCAACACCCCCGATTCCCCCAATCGCATAAATCTTGCCATTCACTTCAGCCGCAGCAAGCCAATATCTGGCAGTAGGCATATTTGCCTTTGCAGTCCATTTGTTTGTCACGGGGTCGTATTCCTCTGTCGTCTTAAATGGATT
>MHEF01000010.1:7185-10291 GCA_001805125.1 Nitrospirae bacterium RBG_13_39_12 | reverse complement strand
ATAAATCTTCCCATTCACCGCAACTGCAGCAAGCCCAGCTCTGGCGGTAGGCATATTTGCCTTTGCAGTCCATTTGTTTGTGACAGGGTCGTATTCTTCTGTCTTCTTCAGAACACCTTTGTTCCAGCCTCCGATTACGTAAATCTTCCCATTCACCGCAACTGCAGCAGGGTCGCATCTGATAGTAGGCATTGTTGCCTTCCGAGTCCATCCTTCGGAACTATAAACGGTCATATTCGTGTAGGTATATCCCCTCGGTGGAGTAGGGGTATCTCCCAGCACGAAAATATCTGAAACTGCACCCCAAACGAGCCCAACATTCAGAAATACTATCAATGAAGCAAGGTAAAATATTTTTGCTTTCATCTCTCTCCCTCCAGTTTTAGTTAATGAAATGTAGTTCGATTAAAAAAGTTAACCTTATCAAAAGTTAATCATTAGTAACTCGGTCTACCTATTTGAAGATTTAAGGCTGTGTTGTGGAAAGACCTTGTCACTCACATCACTTCCGACTGTTATTCCACTTGCATGTTTCACGTTCACGGTGTTGTTGCACTTGAACAGTTGGAGTAAAGAGAATAACCATAAGCATATGGGCTTCCCGCTGATCTGGAGTATGCCCTCACCTTATACGAATAAGTGCTCCCCGAAAGAAGTCCAGTATCGCCGTACGAGTTGACATCAGGCCCTACAGTTATTATCCTGCTCCAGGTTTTTATCTTGCTCCAGGGATACACAGAAGAACACTTATCATATTTTCCGTATATCTCAAAGCCCGTCTCGTTATTGCTCTTGTCAATCCACATGAGATTTATCTCACTCGGTGAAACAGCAGTTACGGAAAGATTTGTTGGTCTGTAGGGAACAACTGTTGTATTTGTTTTCGGCGAACATCCATTGTTATTACATGCCTGAATGTAATAACTATACACTGTTGTAGAGGCATTTCCTGTTGCCGTTGTATCAGTGTGGTTCACTGCATTAGCTCCTTCTGTTGCAAGGAGACTCCATGAACCAGTCCCGACTTTCCTATAGACCTTAAAACTCTTCTCATTTGTGGAGTTATCTGACCATGTTAATTCTATCTGGCTTGAAGATAGAGATGTAGCCTCCAGATTTGTCGGTGCCTTGGGCGTACCTGAAAGAGCTGTCTTTGCTGATTCACAGTTAGAATAGGCAGAATTACCAGCAGAATTATATGCCAGCACTCGATAGGAGTATACGGTGCTTGGTGTCAAACCCGCGTTGGTATAAGTTGTTATATTTACTCCTTTCATTGCAATCTGTGACCATGTATTTGCAGAGTCACAAGCTCCTGATTTACTCTCAATTTGGAAGCCTGACTCATTTGTTGAGTTGTCCTTCCATGTGAGGACAATCTGTGATGATGAAATAGCCTTGGCTGTAAGTGATGAGGGCCGCATCGGTGGCAAAAGGTTAAATTTAGCTGTCACTATCTTATTTACATTCGTAGTGACAGTACATGTTATAGTACCTGTGCATGCATCAAGCCAACCTGCAAAGGCTGAACCTGTGACGGCTATAGCTTTCAACATAACCACAATACTATCATTGTAAGTTTGTATACAATCTTTTCCACAGTCGATAAGTCCATCTTCGCTTACAACTGTGCCTCTACCTGTGCCAGTCTTTTCAACTGTGAGTTTAACAAGTCCTGTGCCACTTATTGGCATAGTCATTAGTGGAGTCTCAGGATCATTCGATGAAACACTGAGACTTGCACTTTTAGGCCCTGCTGATTTAGGTGTGAATAGTATCTCAACTGTACAGTGGGATAATGGAGCAATAGTCTGCCCTGAACAGGAATCATTCTGTATAGCGAAGTTCGATTTGTTTGTTTCTACAAGGGAAAGATTATCAATGACAAGGTCAGTAATTTTCCCAGTATTTGAAATGGTGAAAACTTTAGGCGTTGATGAGTTTCCAACTTTGACAGAGCCGAAGCCGTGGGAGCGTGGAGAGACTAAAATGTCAGGTTCATAGATAGGTGATACATCTACAATCCTTAAACCGTAACTCCCTCCAGCGATGTAGGCTAACCCCCCATCAGGTGATATTGCAATACCTGAAGCTTTCGACAACTTCTGATTTATTACTTCATCGATGAGAGTCGGATGAGTTGGGTCAGAGATATCTATAATCCGTAAACCCCTACCTGCTAAATACGCAATCTTTTCATCATTTGAAAGCGCAATATCGTTATAGGAATCGCCATAGAAAGTATTATATTTACCAAGTATTTTTGGTGACGTTGGTTTGTTTATATTTAATATATAGAAAAAACCACCACATCCTAAGTAAGCCCTTGTACCATCAGATGACAGATAAACGCCCTCTTCTCCAACATCAAAAGTGCCAATTAATTGAGGGGAAGTTGGGTCAGATACATCAAGCATTCTAAGCTTATCGTAAGGTAAGTAGGCTATCTCTTTGTCAGGTGTAAGAGCAATAACTCCCGCTTCGTGTAAATCATAGATACCAAGAACTGTCGGCAATGATGGGTTTGACACATCAAGAATATGAAGTCCAAAATTAGAAGCGCTAACAAATGCAATCGTACCATCATCTGATAAGACAGTATTTTTAAAACCTATCCCTTGAGGAGGATTATATTGTCCAAGCAATTTTGGAGCAGTTGGATTACTTATATCTATTATTAAGAGTCCAACTCCAAAAATGCTGACATACGCTCTTTGTTCATCACTTGAAAGTGTAATGAAATGGGTTAAGATGATATTGGATAAGCCTTGGAGCGGGGGCTTCGATAAACTTCCAAGCAATCGGGGAACAACTGGATCCGTTAAGTCAAGAATTTGAAAATTGTCACCGTACCATTTTTCATCTCCTGTCCATCCAGTTATGAAAGCTTTTTTCCCATCATTTGAGAGCGCAACATCATCTACTTGAATATTCCCATTATAGCTTCCGATTAGGGTTGGTGATGCTGCAAAGGCAATATATTTCCACGATAGTAAAATAAAGAATAATTTCAAAAGAACTATTATCTTGAAATTCCTGGACATCATCATACCCCCCAGCGACTTCACCCAAAACGGTTATCCCTCGGCTGCTCGGCTTCACCCCT
>MHEF01000010.1:7006-7148 GCA_001805125.1 Nitrospirae bacterium RBG_13_39_12 | reverse complement strand
AGGAAGCTAAATAGCATTAGCCTTCCATTTTTTATATAGACATAGGCAATGTTTCTTTGCCAGTTCCTCTTGTTTTTCCTTAACTTCTTGTTTCTCGGTTTTATCTGTGTTTGGGGGTAACACCTTCCCCGCATGATTTTTC
>MHEF01000010.1:2535-6968 GCA_001805125.1 Nitrospirae bacterium RBG_13_39_12 | reverse complement strand
TTTCCTTCGTCGTCAAACCCTTCAATATGAGGCGGGACTTCGTCGCATGTACCAAAAGCAGGTGCCCCTTCAGAATTATAAACTTTATCTTTCAGAACAAGCCAATAGACTTTATGGTCTTCGGCAAGTTGTCTCACTTCATCTATAGATGAAAAGTAGTTTTTAAAAATATGTCGATTATCATCATTTATTTTTACAGGCAGCTCTCCGGTCTTATTATCGGGATTATTAAAACCGGGACATAAAAGTTCAATCTCATCTGTTTTCTCCAATGATCACCCCTACTTTTATAAATAATTCTTGAGAAGATTTCTTCTAATATGAAGACCAAACCATACCGCCAACATGACATAAATTACCATTGTTCTTCTAAAAAAGAAAAGCTGGTTTAAATAGAAGGGTCAAGGGTCAGGTCTATTTATTTAGCATTTTCCTCTTTCACGGAAAATCCTGCTTATTGAGGTAAAGTGCATTTTGAGATAGTCGGCTACCTTCCGCCTCCCGCTGTCGATATCCGTGTCGTCGCACTGCTTCCGAGATCTTTCTATTACTGGTGCTGATACAGGCTTTTAGAATTATAAGGCCCTGGAGAAACCCGGGGGCTTTTTATTGACAGATTATATCTATTGGTATAAAATACCAGTATATAATGAGGGCGAAAATAATAAGACATGAAAAGATCATAGATGAACTCGGAAATACTGTTGAAATTAAGATGTGGCAATTGTCGCAGCCGTCAATGGAAAAACCGCATGGCTATAAATATTCTCTGGTTTACATTGTTGAGGATACCAGGGTAATTGGGTATGACAATGCAGAGGGCAAAGGAGACCACAGACATATAAGAGGAAAGACAGAGCCTTATAAATTTGTCAGTCTTAGAAAATTGGCAAATGACTTTTATAGAGATATTGAAAGATACAAGAGAGGTGAAATATGAAGGTAAAGAAAATCAAGATAGGCATTAAGAATGTAAAAACAGCGCTTAATGACTTTGTGAGAACTGGGGAAGCTATTGAACAGGGGAAGAAGGTAAAGAAAGAGGCCGGTGTTTATTTTACGAGTCTTGAGACATTCAGAAAGGCATTGACACCTAAGAGACTGGAACTTCTACATATCATAAAAACAAGAAAACCCTCTTCCATCAATGAACTTGCAAGGTTTGCAAAGAGAGACATTAAGAATGTAGCAGATGATCTGAAATATTTAGGTCAAATAGGGCTGATAGAAAGAGAAGAAACGGATCGTAAGACAAAGCCGGTCGTATACTATGACAGGATAGCTCTTGAAATAGCGGTTTAACAATTTTCCAGGGATAGAGAATTTGGCAATACGTAAGTGGTTGATTTTTCATGGTGGAGCTGAAGGGGATCGAACCCTTGACCTGTCGATGCGACCGCTTCCCAACTGAGCTACAGCCCCAAGTCTAACTAAAATAACATGTTTTCAATATTTTCTGCCAACTTTGTTTGGCTGAGTGAAGGTGGCTTAAAGAAGGATACGAATTTGATCTGTCAACTGATCTCTTTCATGATCAAATCTATGACTTCCGGTATTTTCTCTTCAATCTCCGGCGTCAATTCGGTGCCTACCGTTGTAACATCTTGAGGCACTACTCCAATGAATATGGTCTCAGGGCACTTCCCCAGGAGATACAGTTGTTGCAATGTCTCCAAAAGATGATACTTTGCGACGTCTGTTGCATCATCCCAGGGAATCGGCACTTCATCCGGTTTCAGACGAACTATGGTTCCGGGTTTATCGCCCGTCCGGAATACGTCTATGACGATAAGTTTATCCTGGACTTCGATGTCATTGGGAATCAATGATGCAAACTCACCAACTTCCATCATCTGCACGTTTTCCGGGAGCTTCATTTTTTCCAGAACTTTTGAGACGTGATAACCGAATGCTGCATCAGTCCCATAATGATAGCCGGTACAGAGGATCAAAATGCTTTTCTCGTCTTTCTCCATGGTTATTTAAATTCAACTCCTTTATATTTAATTTCATGAATATCGAACGCTTCTATCACCTCTTTTTGTATCGCCTATTATAAAAGCATCATATCCGGCTTTACGAAGCAATGAGATTGTGTCCCCTGCTTCACCTTTAGAGATAACCATAATATACCCTATCCCCATATTAAAGGTTTTCTTCATCTCATCGTCGACTACGTTCCCGAGTTTTTGTATAACCTGGAAAATTGGAGATACAGGCCATGAGCCGATTCTGATATCCGCATAAATATTTTCCGGTAATATTCGTGGCAGATTTCCTGGTATTCCTCCGCCTGTGATATGAGCCATGCCTTTGATTTCAATATTGTCTCTTAAAGCCAGGAATGCTTTGACATAGATTTTTGTCGGTCTGAGAAGTTCCGTCCCGATCTTGTTCCCGATCTCAGGAATGTATTTGTCTGTATCCATCTTCTTTATATCAAAGAAGAGTGTTCTCACCAGAGAGTATCCATTGCTGTGGAGGCCGTTTGATGCAAGGCCAATAATCGCATCTCCTTCCCGTATGCGGGAGCCATTTATTATCTTTCCCTTTTCCACTATTCCAACGGAAAAACCTGCAACGTCATATTCGCCTTCAAGGTAGAAACCAGGCATTTCAGCCGTCTCGCCGCCAATAAGCGAACATCCTGCCTCTTCACACCCTTTGACTATCCCTTCGATGACCATAGAAGCTGTTTCCGTTCGGAGTTTGGCGGTGGCGAGATAATCCAGGAAGAATAAAGGTTCTGCACCGGTGGTGAGAATATCATTTACACACATCGCAACAAGGTCTATACCGATCGTATTATGAATATCCATCATAAATGCTATCCTGAGCTTGGTACCAACGCCATCTGTGCTGCTCACAAGAACGGGTTCCTTGTATCTTGTCATGTCAAGCTTGAAGAGGGCACCGAAGAGACCAATTTCTGTCATGACCTCAGGTCTGAAAGTCTTTTTCGCCATCGGCGCGATAAGGCTTACGAACTTATCACCTTCGGCAATATCAACACCAGACTTTTTATAGGTAAGTTCATCACTCATTTTTTATGAGAAAAGGAGAGGTTTTGGTGCTGTTATAATTGCATGAAGGGGCAGCAAAAGGCAAGCGGAAATTGGTTCATCTAAAGAAACCTGTTATCTGATAAAATAGTGACTGATGCCCATTATCCTTGTGACGAATGATGACGGTATTCATTCTCCGGGTCTTATAGCCCTTGCCAGGGCAATGAGAGAACTCGGAGACGTGTATATCGTGGCTCCGGACAGGGAGAGGAGTGCTGTGAGCCACTCTCTCACATTGCATAGACCGTTGAAAGTAGAAAAACTCAGCGAGGACGTTTTCAGCATAGATGGGACGCCCACGGATTGTGTCATCTTAGCCATAAGCAAGCTGCTCCCTGATCGGCCTGCGCTTGTTGCCTCGGGCATAAACAGGGGCGGTAACCTTGGCGGTGACATCAGTTATTCAGGAACAGTTTCCGGTGCAATAGAAGGTACCATACTCGGTATCCCGTCCTTTGCGATTTCTCTCGTTACAGGGGACGAGCCGCAGCCTATCCATTTAGAAAGTGCCTCTGCCTTTGCCACCCGGATCGGGCGGTCTATTCTCGAAAAATCCCTTCCACCTGACACCCTTTTGAATATCAATGTGCCGAATGCAGACAAGAGTAAAATCCTTGGAATTAGATTTACCCGTCAGGGTAAAATCGTTTATAACAATGCTATTCAGGAGATACATGACCCGAGAGGGAAGGTGCACTACTGGCTTGGCGGCAGTCAGCTCTATGTGGAGCGCGAGAAAGATACGGATGTTCAGGCTGTGAGTGACAGTTATATCTCCATCACACCTATCCATCTTGACCTCACAAATTATGATGCTTTAAATCTTCTGAGAGCAAATTTTCATTTATAGGAAAATCTCGTGTGCCTTTAGCTCACAAAGGATTTTATGAAAATTACTAATGTGATCATGACTAACATCACATACAACATCTTTGTACGTCATGCCCGAAGTTCTTAATCGGGCATCCAGCGTCTTTCTGGATTCCCCGGTCAAGCCGTGGAATGACAATCATGAGACATCACTTATGAACTCATTCGTAAGTAATCCCGTCGTCGCCTCCTTAGAAAAAGAGGGATTTAAAAAGTTCTTTTCGGAGCAAAACTGTTGATGAAGAACTACGATGTAATTATTGTCGGAGCCGGTCCTGCAGGTATATTTTCTGCCCTTGAAATTCTCAAACGGAAGAGAGATGCAAGGATCCTCATTGTTGAAAAGGGCAAAGATCTTGAGCAAAGAATTTGTCCCATGAAGATAAGGGAGATTTCATGCGCAGCCTGTCCTGAATGCGCCCTACTTAGCGGCTGGGGCGGGGCAGGTGCATACAGTGATGGAAAATTGAATCTCTCTCCTGATGTTGGGGGGTTCCT
>MHEF01000010.1:546-2528 GCA_001805125.1 Nitrospirae bacterium RBG_13_39_12 | reverse complement strand
TATATAAGTCTGGATAGACTAAAATCACTCATAGCATATGTAGATGAAATCTATATGAAATATGGCGCTCCGAGAGATGCTTACGGCGGCAACTCAAAAGAGATTCTTGCCATTGAGAAATTGGCTTCAAGAAATAATCTTCTTTTGATACCTTCAAGGATAAGACATATCGGCACAGACCGGTGCAGAGCCCTTTTGAAAAATATCAAGAAAGACCTTAATCGAAGAGTGGAAACTCTCTTTACTTCGGAAGCAGACAAGATAATCACAAAGAAGAGAAAGGCTGTTGGAGTCCGGCTCAAAGATGGCAAGGATCTTTTCTCTGAATTTGTGATTCTTGCACCGGGAAGGGAAGGTTCACGGTGGCTCGAGAAAGAGGCGAAAAAATTGCATCTGACCCTTTTCAGAAATCCCGTAGATATCGGCGTGAGGGTGGAAGTAGCTGCTCCTGTGTTTGAACCTTTGACCACGGTAACGTATGAACCGAAGCTTGTCTATCATTCAAGGACATTCAATGACAGAGTGAGGACATTCTGCGTTAATCCTTATGGTGAGGTTGTAAAGGAATATCTGAAAGGTATCTGGACGGTCAACGGTCACAGCTATGCGAAGAGGAAGACAAAAAATACGAACTTCGCGCTCCTTGTCAGCACATCGTTCACAGAACCCTTTGATGAACCCATATTGTACGGAAGATATATAGCAGGACTTGCAAACCTTCTCGGAAAAGGCGTGATTGTTCAGAGGCTTGGAGACCTAAAACAAGGAAGGCGCTCCACGCATGAGAGAATACGCAATGGAAAGATAGAGCCGACACTGAAAGATGTGACCCCGGGGGATTTAAGCTTTGTCATGCCCTATCGTCATCTGTCGGATATCCTTGAGATGCTCGAAGCCCTTGACAAGATTGCGCCGGGCGTACATTCAGAACATACCCTTCTCTATGGAGTGGAGGTAAAATTTTATTCGAGGTATCCCAAACTGACGGAATCCCTCGAGACGGAGATAGAAAACCTGTTCGCTGTTGGAGATGGGGCAGGAGTGAGCAGAGGTCTTATCCAGGCATCTACTTCGGGGGTCATAGCTGCAAGGGAGATTTCTAAAAGACTAACAAGTTTATAGAGTATCTTGGGTTTACGGAGTTTATTGAGTTATAAAACTGCATAAACCCAATGAACACAAGAACTCAAGAAACTAAATTTGGGACAAATTTAAAATGGATTATGAAGAACTGAGAGATTTCATGGTGAGAACCCAGTTCATCCCGCGGGGGATTCAGGATGAGCGCGTTCTCGCGGCGATGAGAAAAGTTCCAAGGCATCTCTTTGTCGATGAATCTATCCGGTATAGAGCTTATGAGGATATAGCCATCCCGATCGGTGAAGGACAGACAATTTCACAACCTTATATGGTTGCGGTCATGACAGAACTTCTGGAGCTGAAAGGAAAGGAGAGGGTGTTGGAAGTTGGCACTGGTTCGGGCTATCAGGCAGCAATCCTCGCAGAGCTGTCGAGAGATGTGTATACCATCGAGCGGTTTGAAAAACTTGCGAAAGAGGCAGAAGAAAAATTTCGGGCCCTCGGTTATGACAACATACATGCGAAGGCAGGTGACGGTACCCTTGGATGGCCTGAGAATGCCCCTTTTGACAGAATTATCATTACAGCGGGGACACCAAAGGTTCCTGAGCCTCTTATTGCACAGCTCGCAGAGGATGGTATCGTTGTTGCTCCTGTTGGTGAGCGATTCTCGCAACAATTAATAAAGGTTAAAAAATCCGAACGGGGACTCTCCGAGGAGTATCATACCATGTGCGTCTTTGTACCTCTTGTCGGAAAATATGGATGGGACAGGGAATAACTGATAGAGATAGAGATAGCCCAGATTATTCACTGCTTGTGAAGGAGCAGAGCAGATGCAGTATCATCGCTCATTCTCGGTCCGCATCTGCGGACCTCCGAGGTACAGAGTGTCAGCCGCC
>MHEF01000010.1:0-539 GCA_001805125.1 Nitrospirae bacterium RBG_13_39_12 | reverse complement strand
ATCAGATTATTTCGTTGACCGCCTCTTCTTCATGACATCATCTGCCCAACTCAGTGCAGCAGAAACTGTGGGAAAGCCTATAGTACTGGCGAGCAATATTAATGCGTGGTATATTTCTTCAGGTTTTGCGCCGGCCTCCAAAGCCCTTCTCGTATGGGAATGGACAGAACCCTCTGACCTGATGGCAGCAGAAGCTGCAAGCTGTATGAGCTGAGAAGTCTTTGCATTAATGGGACCTGATTCGCTTGCCACCTTTCCAAGGTTTTTGGCCGCATCGAGGTATTTTTTGAACCTCCTTTCTATACTCACATACTGACCCGGTAATTTTTTAGCCATTTCAACCTCCTCCTTTTTATTTTATATTTAATTGCAGACATTGCTCGAAAAATTATTTAACTCGTCTACGATTCGTAGAAATGATTTATTGGGAATATCTTTATTTGTTATATCCATGAAAATATTCCAATAACCATCAGTTAAAGGTACACTATGGTATCGAAAAATAATTTTTTTCGCAACATCTACATTATGTTAATGCA
>MHEF01000009.1:23327-24664 GCA_001805125.1 Nitrospirae bacterium RBG_13_39_12 | reverse complement strand
TGTGGTCAATGCAATTGAAGAAGCGAAGCACGTCTTTTTTCGGGGTACCGGCATCATGGATATCCTTTCTGCCGCAGGGCCGGGGAGGAAAGAATTCAGAATAGGTGAAACAGGCTTCGGCGCAGGCCGTCTACTCATTGCACTCATGGATTTTCTGGACAATTGCGGCATCACGGATATAGCGATTACCTACAATTCCGTTGAACTGCATCCGGTCACTTCTGAGCGAATGTCGTCCATTCTCGAAGGATTCAGAACAGAGGCTGGTCCGCTTATTGATCTGCTTGTCCGGACCTACAGCCGCATCGAAATTTCCAGACCGGGGTGGCACCAGATACAACTCACCCGGCCTTTTGGCGTCCTGACCTTGAATCTCTGGATTGCTGAGGCCCTCGAAATGGTCCGTGCACTCACAATTCCCTGTGACGCATGGTTTCTGGATGGTCATGGACCAAAGAAAAACCCTGCCATGTGGCGGCGTGAGCTTCTTATGGCGATTGGAGAAAAAACAGTGACCGGTGGAACCTGTGCCACCTATACTGTTGCCGGAGTTGTTCGACGGAGACTTATCGCTGCGGGGTTTTCTGTCGAACAGCGCCCTGGGTTTGGTGGGAAAAAATCAGTGCTCAAAGGGCTAAAACTGTAGTGCGGGTATCTATTTCTTTTGCCGGTTTTCATCGTTGTTCACATTATACTCTGTAAAATCTGATCATCTTTATGAAGACCTCTGTTCCAAAGGAAATCAGGTTCCTGTTCACCGCCTGGGTATGTCCCTGGTTTTTAATTGCCGACGAAGTCATAATAAATGTCGACTATCAAGTCTGCGCCCCGCAGCCTTCATCTTTCTGGTTCTCGTCCTCAATAACCACTAGCGTCAGGCCACAATCGGAGCACTCATTGTCACCGGCGCCCACGGGAGAACCACAGGCCGGGCATTTACCCTGGCTAATCAGTTCGTTGGAAGCCCGTAACTCCGGATGCATTTCCATGAAGTATTCCGCAATGCGCTCCTGTGCCCTTTCAAGGTCCTCTGTAGATACGATCAATCTGCATTTATCGCCGCGACAGCCTTTGTTACAGCCGGCATCGGAAGTGACCGTGCAAGGAATACCGGCATCGATCAGAATGCTATACAGTTCACCTAACCACTTCAGGTCGCCCTTCCTGACCACGACAGCGTTTTCAATGGCCTTCGCTGTCAGCCGCTTCCTTTCCTCCTGTGCCCTTCCATGCTCCTCGTGCAAGAGGAGGACCGCTCCGCAATCAGCGCATTTCTCGATATGCGGCAGATACTCAATTTCGCAATCAGGACATATCTTATTTCGGTTCATAGTTCT
>MHEF01000009.1:20563-23007 GCA_001805125.1 Nitrospirae bacterium RBG_13_39_12 | reverse complement strand
AGAAGATTGAGTTAATAGCTAATCAGGAGAATCTTCTTCAGGTTTATTTATTCGAACTCTCTTCGGTTACTATCGCGAATACTCAGGCGCTTGTTAGGGTCTTCCGCAACCGCGTAGGCAATTATCTAATGGTGCTGACCAGTGATTATAACAGGATCGATTTTGTATTAATTGAACGGGTTCTGCCTGACGATAAAACCGAAGGGATAGGAACAAAGCAGGCTTCGATCAGGCCAAGAATGCTCACCGTTGACAGACTGAAGCCGACAAGAATTGACCAGAGGGTCTTAAGTCGTTTCAGTTACACAGAGGCCGACCCTATTGCCCAGTATGAGAAACTTCAAGCTGCATATATTGTTGCCGACTGGTCGGAAGAATTCTTCAATAACAGGGCTCTCTTCAGCGATTACTATCTCCTCGAACGTCTGAGAGATGAGCCTGAATGGAAAGAAAATATAAAACCTGTCTATAGCCGCTTCAGAGAGATTTATCTGGATGCGAAATCTCTATGGTCAGGGAAATCCGAACAGGAATTCCGGAAAGGGTTTCTCAATAAAGTTTTTGAAACCCTCGGTTACGCTTTCAAGGAAAGCAAAAGAGCAGACGACGACAGCAAAGAGCCGGATTATATTTTCTATGGAGATAAACAGACTGTTGATCCTATCTGTTTCTGCCTTACCTATCCGTGGGGAAGGTCGCTCGACGGCAAGGATTATACCAGAGATGTAAATACGCCTGATGAAAACCCTGGAGCAGTTGTTGTCTCTCTTCTCGATAAAAGAAAAGTCGATTGGGTCATTGTTACAAACGGCAAGCTCTGGCGTCTTTATTCCTCAAAAGCCCATTCAAGAGCAACAAACTACTATGAAATAGACCTTGAAGAGGTTGTAGCAAGACTCGACCCTGAAGAATCCTTCAGATACTTTTATCTTTTCTTCAGAAAAGAAGCATTCATCCTAAGTTCTGATGAAGAACAAAAGAAATTAACTTTTCTTGATAGGCTTCTGAAGGGCAGTGAAGAATATGCGAAGAGACTCGGTGAGCGCTTAAAGAAGAGAGTCTTTGAGGAGATATTCCCTTATTTCGCCAAAGGATTTATATCGTATATCCAAGATGCAAAAGGTGTCCCATCGCTTTCCCAAAGCGAGCTTGACAAGATCTTTCAAGGGACATTGACCTTTCTCTACCGTCTCCTCTTCCTCCTTTATTCTGAGTCAAGAAATCTCCTACCTGTCAAAGAGATAAGGGGATACCACGGAATAAGTCTCTCAGCAATAAAAGCAGAAATCGCTCATAGACTGGGAGATACCTCATTCAACAGCAAGGACCTGCTTTCCCTGAAGATTCCTTTTGATTCCCGTTCAACTGATTTCTATGACCGGCTCCAGACGCTCTTCAGGGCAATTGATACCGGAGATATCACCCTGAATGTCCCTGCTTATAACGGCGGTCTGTTTATGACAAGTATAAACCCGGAAGACGACAGTCAGGAGTCAGTTAATGCAAGGCTTCTCATGGAAAACAAGGTCCCTGACAAATTCTTTGCCATCGGACTGGATCTCCTCACGAGAGATCAGGACGAAAAGACATTCATGCGGGTATTCATCGATTACAAATCCCTTGGCGTCAGACATCTCGGAAGCATTTATGAAGGGTTGCTTGAATTCCATTTACGCATTGCTCCTGAAAAGATGGCGATCTGCAAAGGCAAAAAGACAGAGGAAATCATTCCTTATAGGGAAGTTTTAAAACAGAAAAAGAAGATACTGAAGACAGGACGGGGTAAAGATGCTGAGGAACGCATTCTGCCAAAAGGTACAGTCTATCTTGAAAACACAAAGCATGAGAGAAAGGCAACAGGTTCCTACTACACGCCGGATTATATAGTGAAATATATAGTCGAAAATACCGTTGGCCCGGTGTTGAAGGAAAAGTTTGAAGCGCTTACCCCTAAATTCAGAGAAGCACAATGGGCTTACCGGGAAGCGGTCTCCAGATCAAAGGCTTTTGAGAAAAAAGGGATGAAAGGAGACGACCCGGAAAAGACGGCCTTCACATTTAAATGGCTTGTTGATGAGTTGTTTGATATCAAAGTGCTCGATCCCGCAATGGGAAGCGGTCATTTCCTTGTTGAGGCAGTTGATCTCATCACAGATAAAATGATCGATTTTCTGAACGGCTTTCCCTGGAATCCTGTTATGGCTACACTCAGAGAAACGAGAGAGACAATATTAAAGGAGATGGATAAACAGAATATTACCATTGATGAGTCACGTTTGAATGACCTTAATCTTCTTAAGCGCCACGTGCTCAAACGGTGTATCTACGGCGTTGATCTAAATCCCATGGCCGTTGAACTCGCAAAGGTTTCATTATGGCTGGATTGCTTTACCCTCGGAGCGCCGCTTTCGTTCCTTGATCATCATTTGAAGTGTGGGAATTCA
>MHEF01000009.1:19186-20479 GCA_001805125.1 Nitrospirae bacterium RBG_13_39_12 | reverse complement strand
GCAAAAGAATGGAAGGAAGTCGAGACCGTCAATCATCAGGCTGCCCTTTTCGGAAGCCGTTTCGCAGGGCTTATGCTCGCAACAGATTTAATGAGGCATGTTGGAGAATTATCCGATGTCACGGCAACGCAGGTTAAAGAATCCCGTTCAGAATATAGAAAGGCCAGTGATACCCTCACGCCATTCAAGAGAATACTTGACCTTTACGTGAGCCAGTGGTTTGGGAATAGCGGAGATGGCAAAGCAAAAAAGAAAAAAGAAATTTCATCTCCTGCTCTGGATTTCTTAAGAAGCAAAGAAGCAGAGGCGTTCATCAATACTAAAGACGTGAATAAGTTCTTGGGAAAGCTTTCGACGGGAGACAGGAAAATTGCAGAGACGGCAATCAATGCAGCTAAAGAAAAGCGGTTCTTTCATTGGGAACTGGAATATCCGGAGATTTTTTATGGCAAAGGAAGAGAAAAAGAGAATCCTGGGTTTGATGCGGTGGTGGGGAATCCCCCTTACCTAAGCTTTGCAACTTATCCTGAGGTAGACAAACTATTCATAGAAGAGCATTTTAGTTCGGCAACAAGCAAATATGATGCATATGTTCTTTTTATTGAACGCGCGATAAGATATGCACGCAATAATGGTTTGATAAGTTTTGTTGTTCCTAATAAATTTTTCCGCACAGACTATGGGCGAGGTATACGACAACTAATCGTACAGTCATGTTCATTAAAGACAGTTATTGACTTCAAAGATTTGCCGGTTTTTGGAGAAGTGACAACATATCCGGCCATTGCAGTTCTATTGAAGGGAATGCGCGACATAAGGCTTTCGTATTATTGCTTAGTGCATTCATTACCAGACATAACAACGAATCTCCTCAGTAAAGAGCACTACGATTCTCAAAAAATTGATCATTCTTTATTAACAGTCGGGGGATGGCATTTTAATAATCCGGGCATAAATCAAGTGCTCGAACTCTGCAGCTCTAAATCGGATTTTGCAAAAGATCATTTTTCACATATCCATCAGGGAATAATCACAGGTTCTGATGAACCTTTTTTCTTATCCTTGGCTGATTTAAATATGTTTTCAGCAAAGACACGTAATGCACTCGTTCGTCGACTATTAAAAAATCGGGACATGGCACGCTGGGTAGTTGACGACGAAGAAAAATATTTACTTTACCCGCATCGCCAGTGTAATTCTGAAGCCTGTGTAATACCAGAAAGGGAGTTAAAAATAGATTTCCCCGATATGTGGGATTACCTTAATCGCTCAGACGTAAAAAGCAAGCTATTG
>MHEF01000009.1:6892-19143 GCA_001805125.1 Nitrospirae bacterium RBG_13_39_12 | reverse complement strand
TTAAATTCTGAGTTGCTGACGTTTATTTATTCATGTCTTTGTACAGAATTTTCTGGTGGAGCTTACAGTTACGCTACACAGTATTTGGAAAAGCTCCCCATTCGTCGTATTAACTTTCAAACTTCCCAAGCAAACCGTACTTCTTTATTTAAACAGGGGGCAAGTCTATATGGAGCTTACCTTGCAAATCAATCTTGCGACAATATCGTGCGCTTTACAGAACAGCGCCTATTAAGTGATCCGGAAGAATCGGATGTAGTACACGATCTATTGGCCTATTTAGCTGAGCATATGATTGAAATGAATTGTAGTAGACAAAAAGAAGTCAAACGATTCTTCGCTTGGATAGAAAAAGTCCTTAATGTGCAGCCTGACAACAAAGGGAATGACGGCATAGATGCTTTGGCAGGGAAATCGACAATCAAATCGTATATGGGTGATTATCAGAAAAATGAAGATGCATTGTCTTTTGATGGCCTAATGAACATTCTCCATAAGAACCGTGCTCATATTGGTGTGAGTCTATCTGATAACAAAATCACCTCACGACTTAAATCGGAATATGATAAATCTCTCACAATACTTTTGCCAATTAAAGAAAATTTAAAGAAGACCGACTGGCTTATAGATCAAATTGTTTATAAACTATATGGACTGACTGAAGAGGAAATAAAGATTGTGGAGGAGAGAGATTTAAAATGAAATTGGATGGTTTTGCTATTGCAGGCTATCGGAGCTTTGGACCAGACCTTGTTTATGTAAAAGATCTGGGAAAGATTAATATCTTCATAGGGCAAAATAATTCTGGCAAATCAAACATCCTTCGCTTCTGCAAGCACTTGTCAGGAATTAGATTCGGCCAGCAATATAAGGGCTTTGACCAATCTGTTGATTATTGTGTAAATTTGCCTGAAAAAGACATAAGGTTTGCCATTCAAATTAAAAGGGATTCCCCTATCACAGGAGAGCTGTTTAATAAAATTGTTTCCGCCTTTTCTTTTTCTTCACTTAAGTTTGATGAAGCCTTTCCAGGATGGAGTAAAGACATCTGGTTTACATTTTCACTAAAATATTTCGGGGGTGATTGGCAAAGGCAGATTGCAATAGAGGAGATTGGGAAAATAATCGAAGATAGATGCGATCAGCATGCCACAAATCATCTTGCTGGCAAGCTTTTAAATTACACAGGTGGAAGTCATGAAAAACGCTCTCGTGACCTAGCTATAGTCATTGTTGGATGGATAAATTTATCTTTTCAAGCATATATTATTGAGGCCTTTCGTCAAATTACTGCCGAGACAGAGGAAACAAATATTAGCGGCAGAGGATTAATTAAAAAACTCAGAGAAATCCAAGCACCTGAACTCAGTCAATATCAGGAAAGCAAAGAGAAGTTCTTAAAAATAAATACATTTGTCAGGGATTTGCTTGGCGAAAGTGATGCATATCTTGAAATTCCTGCAAATCTTGATGATGTTTATGTGTCTATCAAGGGGAAAATACTGCCTTTACATTCTTTGGGTACCGGTATTCACGAACTGATAATTCTTGCTGCTGCCGTCACAATAATAGATGATGCGATTTTCTGCATAGAAGAACCCGAAATCCATCTTCATCCAGAGTTGCAGAAAAAATTCATTCGTTATATAAAGCAGAACACCAATAATCAGTATTTGATAACAACTCATTCCAATGCTTTTTTTGATGTTGATGGTGTGAATATTTATTACTGCCGTCTAAAAGATCAATATACTGCATGCGATCTAATAAGCACTGATGGTGAAAAGCATTCCGTATTATCTGATTTAGGTTATAAGGCAAGCGATATTCTTCAATCGAATTTTATTATCTGGGTTGAAGGACCATCCGATAGAATTTATCTCAATCACTGGATACAAGGAAAAGGCCCCTCTCTAATAGAAGGGTTACACTACAGCATCATGTTCTATGGTGGGCGATTACTGAGCCATCTCGCCTTTGATAGTCCAGAAGTAAACGAGTTCATCCAATTATGCAAACTCAATAGGAATGCGGCGATAGTGATAGATAGCGATAAAAGGTCGCAATATCAAAAAATTAATTCGACAAAACAGCGGATCATAAAGGACTTTCAGCAAAATAATTGCACAGTTTGGCTTACAAAAGGAAAGGAGATCGAAAATTATATAAATGAAGAACTGCTTAACACTGCTGTCATTACTGTACACCCCATTATAAAAAAGCGCATTAAGTGGGATCGCTTCTCTGATCTGACGACAATTACTAAAGGCAAGTCGATTGATAAAGTAGCGGTTGCCAGAGAAATATCATTGCAGCCTTCTGATTATTCAGTCTTAGACCTTGACAAACAAATTACTCTGCTAATCAAAAATATCAAGACTGCAAATTTGTGAGATTCTATTTGCCATTTTCCCCTCAAAGGCAGTAATTTCTATTGACCATTCCTATGAAAAGTTATATTATGGTAGCCATAGGTAGGCTGCAGATATGACAAATGGCGTACAAAATATAACGAGAAGTCCTTTAGGCAGGATGGAGGCACGGTTTCTTGCCAAAATAGGCGTACGTCCAACGTTTAGTATCCAAGATGCGCGTCGTGTCCTCGGCCATAGGGAGAGTGATCCGACGAGGCAATTCCTTGAACGGCTTCAAACTAAAGGGTGGATTAGACGTATAAAGCGTGGCAGGTTTGCTGTCATCCCGCTTTCGTCAGGAGAAAACCGGACTCCTCAACTGCATGAATTTATCGTTGCCATGGAACTCGTATCTCCTGCTGTAATCGCATACTGGTCTGCCCTTAACCATCATGGCATGACCGAGCAACTTCCGCGGACTGTGTTTGTGGCAACGAATCATCCTGTGCGGAGGCAACCAGGTGAAGTTCTGGGTGTAAGTTACAAGGTCATCTCGCTGCGTCCAGAGAAGTTTTTTGGCATAGTGAAAGACTGGATCGACGAGATGCCCTTTATGGTTACGGACAGGGAGAAGACCATAATTGACGGACTGGATCTCCCACAATATGTCGGTGGAGTAGCAGAAGTCGCCAAAGTATTGTCCATCGGTTGGACACAACTAAATGAATCCAAACTCCGCAAATATGCAGTTAAAATAGGAAACAGCGCTGTTGCCAAGCGACTGGGTTTCTTAATGGAGACTTTAGGCTTGGGTAATGTTGAAGTACTCCGAAAGATAATCACCCTTTCCCCCGGCTTCTCTCCGCTCGATCCTGCACTTCCACGGGAAGGAAAATACAACCGCAGGTGGGGATTATTGGTTAACTCGGAGATTAAGGCATGATTACGACTGCCGAACTACATCGTATAGCGGAAAAAGAAGACCTTCGCTTTGACCAGGCTGAAAAGGATTATGTCATCCTGTGGGTTTTATCAGGACTTGCACATTCCGGGCTAACACGTCATGGATGGGTCTTCAAGGGCGGGACATGTCTCAGGCATTGTTATTACGAAGGTTACAGATTCTCAGAGGATATAGACTTTAGCTGCAAGCCCGGTGGCGAAAATCTGGATAAATCTTTACAATTGCTTCAAAAAAGTGCCGAAAAGGTTCAAAGCGAATCAGGGATTAGGATAGCGGTTAAAGAGCCGCATACTATTCCGGGAGATTTTCAGATAGAGATTCCTGTTGAGTATAACCGGGGTGGTGCGAGAAGGCAGGGGCTGCCCCAGGTAAAGGTTCACCTTACCTTTGATGAACCGATTCTTGAGACGCCGGTTGTTTGTTCTATTAAATCGGTATATTCCGACCTCTCTCTTTTCAAGATACGCTCATACTCGAAAAAAGAAATTGTCGCCGAAAAACTGCGGTCCCTTCTCCAGCAGCAAAAAAAATGGCCACGCCCCCGAGATTTATATGACCTATGGTATATGCTTTGCTTATCCGGAGAACATTTTGAATGGAATGAATTATTGCCCATGTTTAGGGAGAAATGCCGCGTCAGAGACATAAAGCTGGATATAAAAGGATTGACATCCGATAACCTTAAGACTTTGAATAAAAAAGCATGGAAAGATCGTTTGGGTCCCATGCTGAAAGAGCTTCCGGCCTTTGATATTGTATGGAAGGATTGGACAGAGATGTTCAACAAGATGACAGGAAAAAAGAAATGAAAATACCTTATGTCATAGACAACCAGAAGTACAAGCTTTCAGATATCCTCAACGCGATTCTTGAGAATCATCAGGGCCAGTCAATGGATGTTGTGACAGCATACTTCAATATCCAAGGGTATAATCTTCTGAAAGAAGGCCTTTCAGGGCTTGGGAGTTTCAGGCTTCTATTAGGTGAAGAGCCAACCAGCGGTGAAAGAATTGGATTGAAACCGGACACGACAAAATTAAATCTGTCCGTACGAACAGACCTGGAGAACGAACCCTTTAATGAAGAGACCCTGAAACTTGTTGAAGATCTGATTCGATTCTTGAGACGTGAAAATGTAGAACTGAAACGCCATGCGAAAGGCTTTCTCCATGCCAAGTGCTTTCTCTTCTATTCAGATAAACCTGGACAGCAGATGCTTTTTGAGAGGTTTAAGCCTGTTGTAGCTATAGTCGGTTCGAGTAATTTCACATTCCCCGGACTTACCAGCAATCGTGAATTAAATCTTGCACATAAGGTGCTCCTGGATGTTCAGGAGGCTGAAGATAAAGAAGCGCAGGGCGCAGTAGCCTGGCTGAGCGAACAGAAACCGAGCGAACATATCAAGCCTCAGAACAGGCAGCTTATTAAAAGTGAAGTCGGTGCCAGAGCGATTATGGAGCTCGAGCAATGGTTCGAGCAACAATGGCAGGATGCAGAGGATTATAAGGAAAATTTCATTGAGCTGCTCGATGCATCAAAATTCGGATCAAAAGAATACACCCCGTATCAAGTCTATATGAAAGCACTCTATGAATACTTTAAGGATGATCTTGAAACCGTTCCTGAACAGATTGGGCGCTCTGCTGTAGAGCTTGCCGAGTTCCAGGAAGACGCGGTGAAAAAGGCACGGAGAATATTGCTCAGGTACGACGGCGTCATGGTAGCTGATTCCGTTGGTCTCGGAAAAACATGGATAGGGAAAAAGCTCCTTGAAGACTATGCATATCACATGAGACAAAAGGCCCTTGTCATCTGCCCTGCTTCGTTACGCGATATGTGGGACGGTGAGTTGAAAAAAGCATCCATTGCAGCAACTATACTTTCTCAGGAAGAAGTCGGCCAGGCCGATTTCTCCGCAGAAGAATATGGGAATGCGGATGTAGTACTTATTGACGAGTCTCACAATTTCAGGAACAGGAATGCCCAGCGTTATGAAAATCTTGAACGTATCATTAGCCTGAATGCAGGCAAAGGACAGGCTGGCGAGCGGAAAAAGCTTATTCTTCTGACCGCAACTCCTATCAATAATGACCTCTTTGATCTCTACAACCAGATTACTCTATTCACACGTGGCGATCGGAGCTACTTTTCATCTGCTGGAATAGGGGATTTATACAGATATTTCCTTGCTGCAAGACGCAACTCCGGAGACAGCCACGGCATTACAGCACTCTTCAACCTCCTTGAGGAAATAGTTATCAGAAGAACACGTCAGTTTATTAAAAAAGCTTATCCGGAAGCAACAATCGAAGGCAAGAAAATATACTTCCCTGAGAGAAAACTGAAAACGGAATACTATAACCTTGAAAAAACATATAGCGGGATCTATGAACAAATTGTAATGGGGATAGGGAAACTCAAACTCGCTCCTTACAATCTTGAGTCATACAAAAAAGCCGGCGTTAAGAAAGATGAGTTTGAAGAGGGAAGAGAACAGGCTTTGGTGGGAATCTTCAAGAGCAGGTATCTGAAGAGATTTGAGTCAAGCATCGCAGCTTTTAGGATCAGCATCAAGAGGGCACTTGAATTTCAAAAGACCTTTGAGTCGTTCATCCTTGACGGGAAGCTCATAAAATCCAGCGATTTCCATAAATCGCTTAGATATCTTGAAAGAGAAGAGGAAGAGGATGACGCCACGCCGAAATCAAGAGCTGAAGAGATCGATGCAAGCGAAGAAGCTAAGGCAATAATGGAGGCCATGGAACAGGTTGATACTACACAGTATAACCTGAGAAAACTCCATGAAGCTGTCCAGCATGATATAGATATCTTGACTGAAATCTGGAAACAGGTGAAGCAGATTGACCCGGAAAAAGATGCAAAACTTCAAAAACTCAAGGACATTCTTTCCGGACCTCTAAAAGGGAAGAAGACACTGATTTTTACCTATTACAAAGATACAGCGCGCTATGTATTCGGTGAACTTGGTAGTGAGAAAGGAGCTGACTTCAGGGAATCTATCGGCAATCCTTTAATCAAACGCATGGACAGCGGAGCAGATTCCAAGGACCGGCGGAGATTGATCAAGGCTTTTGCGCCAAAAGCAAATAACAAATCAGAATGGATAGGCACAGAAAATGAAATCGATATTCTTATCTCCACTGATGTTTTGTCAGAAGGGCAGAACCTGCAAGATTGTGCATATCTCATCAATTATGACCTCCACTGGAATCCAACAAGAATGGTGCAGCGTGCCGGCAGGATAGACCGCATCGGAACGGATTTCGATACTTTGTTGATAATGAATATGTTCCCCGATGAAGGACTGGAAAGACTGCTGAAACTCGTCCAGAGCCTCCAGAGAAAGATATCGGATATAGACAGAGTCGGTTTTCTTGATACAACTGTCCTTGGTGAGATGGTACATCCAAAAACATTTAACACTTTGAAGAGAATCGAAGACGAAGACTTAAGTGTAGTTGATGAGGAGGAACAGTTTGCAGAGCTTGCAAGCAGCGAGTTTCTCTTAAAACAAATCCAGGAATTGTTGGCGAGAGAGGGTAAGAAATGGATAGAGGATTTACCACATGGAATCCATTCAGGGCTAATGAAGAAAGGAGCCAAAGGGTTATTCTTTTATTTCCAAGCCGAAAAAGAGAAAGGTAAGTTCCATTTCTGGAATTACTATGATCTTCAAACAGGCCGTATAGTGGATAACCGCTTTCTGATAGCTCATCTTATATCTTGTTTGCCTGATACAGAACGGGTTATCGGCGATTATAATGTTTTTGACATACAGGAAAAGATAGTTGACCATATTCTCAAGACACATCATGAAAAGTTGGCACTCGAGGCAGTTCCCAAAGTCATAGACCCGATTCAACAGACAATAGCGACGCTGATTCAGGGATATCTCAATCATCCTGATGTAGACAGAAAGGAAGCACTGGAAGTTCTTAAATACTTGAACCAACCAATGGCCGGAACACAGGTCAAAGAACTCCGCAAAATTCATAAAGAATTCCAGGGAAACATGATACCCAGGCCCCTTATTGAAAAAATAGGTAAGATACGTGAAAAATATGGAACGACTTCACCTGAAAGTGGTTCAACTGAAAGAATTGATCTAAAACGGGAAGATCTGCAGTTGATATGCTTTGATTATTTGTGCAGTTAAGTTAAAGCAGTGATGTAAGATGGAAAAAATGGACACCAAAGTCAGATAAAATACAAAGACGGAGGTGTCAAGATGACGGGGTCACCTAGGGTCAGGTCTTGTTTCTTGAATATGTAGAAAAAGTCAATAACGTTGTTGATTAGGGTTGCCTTATTAGATGTATTTCATTGCAAAACTTCCGAATGCTTGTTTCGAATGGTATTCATCATTTTTCATCACATGCTGATTCTATGGAGTAGCAGATGTACTTGGTTTTGGATTAATGAAAAAGGGCGTTGTTAATGCTCACTAATTAGGTAATTCTTTTGGGGAAGGAGCACAAAATCCTTCCCCAAAAGAATTTGTTCTCCCTCAGATTAACCTATTCAGACATTATAAGAACCTCTACTCTCCTGTTTTCGGCCCTTCCTTCAGGATTATCTTTGCCATCCTGTGTCTCGTTTGGAGCAATGGGTCTTAACTCACCGTAACCTGTGGTCGAAATCAATGCTTTTTCAACAGCACCTTCTTTAATGAGGTACTGCCTAACTGCTTCCGCCCTTCTTTCTGAAAGTTTCTGATTGTATTCTTCGGTTCCCTTACTGTCAGTATGCCCTTCCAGTTCCACCCTGGAACCAGTGTATTTCCTGACAAAGTCAATGGCCTTCTTCAGTTCAGCTTCATCGGCTTTTCTTATGTCCGATTTGTCAAAATCAAAGTTGACATGGATGGTCATACGGTCGATGACTCTTGCTGCAGGCGGTAGCGGGCAGAGGGCCTTTGCCATCGCAGTTGCCTTCATAGCCATGGCAATCGCCTCCTCAGTCCTGCATGCAGCATACGTTGCATAAGCCTTTTCCTTCAGATCCCATGCCGCATTGAATTCATTTGGACATTGCCTATCCTTACCCGCCTGGCGGGCTGCTTCTATTGCCCGATCCGCCTCAGGCAATTCCTTGGGATAGTACCAGTACATATAGGGATCTTTGGGCGCAAACTCCCTGCCTGCACACCCGAATATCACGCTCAGGGAGAGTACGGCAATTACGACCATGAGCACTCTCTTTGCTGTTATTGCTTGCATCTTTACACCTCCTTCATGAATTTTTTTGTTTTCACAACCTTGCCATGACCAGAAAAAATCTTTTCTCGTTCTACCCCCTTAATGCAGCAAGAGTATCGCGGATACAACAAAGATCGTCCAAAAATATCAACCTCTTTTTGCTGTATAACACTTTGCCGCTGCGTATTATTTGTTGGATATTTTAAGATTATCACAAATTGTACAATTGTCAAGAAAATGTATCTTAACTTCTTCAGAGAGGGGTTTAAGTATAAAGATTCATATATAAAGATATCATAGGTACTTGATGGGAGGCGTACACATCGCAGCTGTTTCCTTGTATGTGTACTGTTGCCCATAAAAAACCGACTGTTCATGTAAGACTACAGGTGAAAAAGATCAAAGATGCCTCATTCGGCTCCTATGAAGGGATTTAATGTTGAGGCGCTTTACAAGGCTCAGGTTCTAGAGGACGCCGTGATGGCCGCCTCACTTGAACCTTTTCTTGATCACTCTATCCTTTTCTGCCGCGGCCATTTTCATTACGACTACCACCTCGGAATACCCTATCAACTCCAGAAGAACCATCCGGATCTCAAAGTTGCCGTAGTGGTTTGTGCCGAATCTATAATGGACTTGCCCATGAAGGATCGTTCTCGGATAGCCGACTTCATCTGGATCAATGAGTAATGAGTCTCTATCCATCCACTCCCGCATTGGAAACTTGGCCGACACAGCTGCCTGCATAACTCCCACATAGAATATTAGGAGTTGCGTCTCAACATTCAACATTTTTAAACTAATGCATTTCGAATGATACTTATCATTTCTACTCGCATGCTCACTATACATAGCAGCAGCTAAAACTGGTTTTTTAAGGAAGGATTGCAAAGAGAATTATTTTTTTGCTTTACATCGCTTTAATTTCTTAAATATATATCTGTATTTCTTCAGTTTCAGGAGTTCTCTGGTTTTCCTGATTATCTGACATCCTTCCACTTGACAATGAATCTCTTATCACACTAAAATGTCGCATATCCCGATATTGATTTTCTTTTTATTAATAAATCCAAAGACTGATCAGTGTACAACTGTTGCGTCAGTTGAGGCGGCAAGGAATTGCGGTAGCATGCATGGAATATTTATGCTTAATAATACGGAATATTTCTAGATAGGAGCATATATGTATTTACACAGACGTTTCAGAATCAACAAGCCAACTGTTATCCACGAAATTTTTGATAAAGAAGTTGTCATAATTGAATTTAACAGCGGCAATTACTACAGTCTGGACAAGGCTGGTGCTGATATCTGGAGTTTAATCGAAAGCGGTGCTAATGCTGGTGAAATCGTTGAAGCCATCAGTCATCTGTACAAGGGCAGCCCATCAGTAATAGAAGATGCTGTAAATCAAATATTAGATGAACTGCAGCAGGAGTTACTCATTGTTTCTGATAATTCAAAAAAACCCGGTAATAACAAAGAAGTCAAGTTAAGTATCAAGCCCGACACAGAAACAGAAAATCCTGATTTTGAAGTCCCCGTGATCCACAAATACACAGATATGCAGAACTTACTTTTGTTAGACCCAATTCATGAAGTTGATGAAACAGGCTGGCCAAACATAAAACTGGATTCTTCTTTAGAGAAAAAATAAACGTGTCTTTTAGTAAGATAGACAAGCACGACACATCAACCAGTATTGAGAATATCAGACCCGCAGCTTTCTTCAGGAAAGTTTATCAGACATTTCAATATGCCGGGCAAGCTGCCGGGGGTCATGTCGACAGGTATTACTTGATCGGCGGACATACCATTCGGTTATGCTTTGCCGGTCCTTGCTTAATACCATTCATCACGCCCGCACTGGAACATCTGGCCACCAATCCATGTCTGACACCGTCACTTACTGTATGTCTGTGGGATAGCGCATCTACCGGCATAAACATGCTGCCTTCCCCATGGTCGGCAGATGATTATCTTGCCAGAGGAGAAGTGCGCGGTTTTAACAATGACCGTTATCTGTTTGCCTTCCACATTGGGTCTTGTGTGCTCAGCATGCTGAATACCGAGCAGAACATCGCAATTTACTGGATCAGGGATGCACGTCAGATTCCTTTCTATGAATCCGGGTCTCCCTTGCGAACAATCCTGCACTGGTTCATGGATAACCATAAACTTCAATTTGTTCATGCTGCATCAGTAGGCACACCTGACGGAGGTGTCCTTCTCGCCGGGAAGGGCGGTTCCGGGAAATCGACAACAGCGTTGGCCTGCATTTCATCCGGGCTTCTCTACACAGGTGACGATTATGTTCTTCTGAGTAAAGACCCTGCCCCTTCTGTTCACAGCTTATACAACACAGCCAAACTGGACGCCAGCTATATAGGCAGATTTCCGGCTCTATTGCCTGCAGTTAAAAACCCTGAGAGGCTTGATACGGAAAAAGCTCTCATTTTTTTGCATGAACATTATCCAGACAAAGTCGTAAAAGGCTTTCGTCTTCGAGCAATTCTTTTGCCCCGTATTACCGGTTCTGTCGAGACAAGACTCAGGAAAGCTTCTCCATCTGCAAGTTTAACAGCATTGGCTCCCAGCACAATATTTTCCCTGCCGGGCGCAGGTCAGGATGATTTTCAATTCTTAGCTCATTTTGTAAAACAGTTACCAAGTTATATTCTGGAACTTGGCACTAATCTCGACAGGATTCCTGACGTGATCCTGGATTTGCTATCATAAAATTAATCGAGAAATTGGCAATGACGGAAAATAAAGAATTGATAAGCGTGATTATACCAGTCTATAACTGTGAACTTTATTTGGCTGAAGCCATTGAAAGTGTATTTACCCAGACCTATCGACCGATTGAGGTGATTATAGTAGATGACGGGTCCACAGATGGAACTGCAAAAATAGCTTTAAGCTTCGGAGACAGTGTATGCTATGTTCATCAGCCTAACAGAGGGCCGGCAGCTGCCCGTAACAGAGGGATTAAAATGGCACACGGAAACATAATCGGGTTTTTAGATGCAGATGATAAGTGGTCTGAGAACAAACTTAAAATTCAGATCTCACACATGGATAAAAACCCCTCTTTGGAAGTCGTACTTGGCCGCAGACAATATATTAGGCTTTCCGGAATCGAAGAAGGCATACATAAATTTGAAAAATTTAGCAGCCCTCAGATTGCCCTTAACCTGGGCTGCTCGCTCATAAGAAAAAGTGTTTTTGGGAAGGTGGGGTTATTCGATGAAACGTTGTTCCAATGCGATGACTGGGACTGGTTTATGCGGTGCAGGGAGTCCGAGATTAATATAATAACTCATCATGAGGTAACCCTCCTCCAGCGGATACATAAGAATAACATGACACGTAAAGTAGAACTGGGGAACCAATATGCTATCTCTATGATCAAAAAATCGCTTGATCGGCGCAGACACCAAAACAAAGGACGAGCAGCATCGTTATCAAATCTTTCTGATCATAATAAAATACCGTTACCAGTCAAGAAAATCAGATCGTGAAAGAGGAAATGAATTAGCATTGGATAAGCCCCCCGTCAGTGTTATTATCCCGGTTTATAATGGCGAATTCTTTCTGGCTGAAGCAGTTGATAGTGTTCAACGGCAAGATTACAAACCTTTAGAGATTATTATCGTAGATGATGGCTCAACAGATAAGACAAAGCAACTGGCAACCTCTTTTGGCGGGAAC
>MHEF01000009.1:6558-6841 GCA_001805125.1 Nitrospirae bacterium RBG_13_39_12 | reverse complement strand
GGGATGAAGACTGCGCAGGGTATTTTGATTGCTTTTCTTGACTCAGATGATCTGTGGAGTGAAGATAAGCTCAAACTTCAGATCGCACTGCTGGCTCAAAATCCAACTGCTGAAATTGTGCTGGGGCATACCCAAATGATGCGGCTTATTGAGACCAGCTGCTTAAATCCTAAATTCGAACTATATTTCAAACCCTGGCCTTCTCTCAGTTTAGGAGGCGCTCTTATAAAAAAATCTGCATTTGATAAAGTGGGTCTTTTTGATGAAACGCAGTTTTTCTGTG
>MHEF01000009.1:4906-6502 GCA_001805125.1 Nitrospirae bacterium RBG_13_39_12 | reverse complement strand
CGGGAGGTTACGCAATATTATCGCCGACACAGGAATAATCTCACGAATCAAAGGAAATTAGACCAAAAGTATTTTATGTTAGCACTCAAGAAATCTATGGATCGCCGCAGGTAAAGAAGCAAATGCCTGATTTGCAAATTCAAGACAGGGAACCATTGAAGAGCAAAGACACCAATGAACGATAACCCTCTGGTAAGTGTAATAATGCCGGTCTACAATGGTGAGCGATACGTGGCTGAAGCCATCGATAGTGTGTTAGCCCAAGCTTATGATCAAATCGAAGTCATCGTTGTAGACGACGGTTCTACTGATAACAGTGCAGGGATAGTCAAGAACTATGCTCCGTTGAGATATTGCTTTCAACCTCACGGAGGTATTGGTATGGCCCTGAATCACGGCATAATGGAAGCCAGAGGAAGTTTTTTCGCTTTTCTCGATGCTGATGACCTCTGGACCAACGACAAACTAATTAGTCAGATGACAGTTTTTAAAAATAATCCGAAACTGGATATCGTGTTCGGGCATGTTGTGCACTTTTTCAGTCACGAAATGGATGAGAACGTAAGAAGAAAATTAAAATGTTCTGATCAATCAATGCCCGGATATTGCAAAGGCACGATGATAATCAAAAGAGAAGCATTTTTAAGTATCGGCCATTTTTCAACTAGCTGGAAACTAGGAGACTTCTTTGACTGGTATCTTAGAGCTATGGAAAAAGGACTGACAAGTTTCATGATGCCAGAGGTTATATTAAAGAGACGCATACACAATTCTAACACAGTCATACGCGAGCGCAATTATCAAATACACTATATACGTATCCTGAAAGCCGCTTTGGATCGCAGGCGGAATAAAGAAGCATAGGGATATAATAACAATGAACTTTTACAACTTCTGGCGATTATCATGAACTTATCTGCATGGCAATATTACATCAGGTTCTACAGGGGCTCGTACCGAACATTGCTTTTGAGTATAATTATCTCCGCTGGTCAATGTCTGCTGGTTTTGCCAATTGCCTTTCTGGTCCGTTATGCATTCGATAAGGTCATTCCTACCGGAGATATCCGCCTGCTTGTACTCGCCGGGATAGCTATTCTTTTGTTGAACCTGGCAAACAGCGGGATTTCTCTTTTAACCCGTTATCTGACACTTCAGACCACAAAGATCGCCATCCGGAAATTTCGCGACGAATTATTAAACAGATGTTATACTTTTTCTCGGTCCTACTACAGTGAAACTGATCTAAGCAAATTACACACCACTATCGTAGAGGACACTCAGCGTCTGGATGTAATGAGCAATGCGCTAGTTGCACTTTTATTGCCGGCCCTTGTCATCAGCGTTGCATTATGCGGTGTTTTGATATTTCTCAACTGGTTTTTGTTCTTAGTCATGACTATAGTCATCCCTTTCATGTTGCTTGTCAGTCGATTGATGAAAAAACGGGTAAAGGAGCGGGTCAATGCTTACTATCGCGCCTTTGAGAACTTCAGCAAGGGTGTGTCATTCGTACTTCAGATGATGGATCTGACCAGGATCCAGACAGCAGAAAAATATGAGACTGAGCGTCAAAGAAAGCACTTCGAAGAACTG
>MHEF01000009.1:0-4847 GCA_001805125.1 Nitrospirae bacterium RBG_13_39_12 | reverse complement strand
GATAGCCATTGTCTCAGGTATTCTCATACTGGTAATTGGCGGGATGGCAGTTGCATCCGGTTCGATGAGCCTGGGAGCGCTTTTGGCTTTCTACGTTGCGGTTTCAATGTTAAACAGCAATATGAAAATTATAATATCTTCGATTCCTCAAATTATTGCAGGGAAAGAATCACTGGACACCCTATTCAACATAGTGCGGACACAAGACCCACCACCTTATTCCGCTAACAAACAAATAAAATTCAGCGGTAAGATTACCCTGGCATCAGTGAATTTTCGATACAAAGACAAGCAAATCCTGCAGGATATTAATCTTACAATCAATCCAAACACTATAGCAGCTATCTCTGGTGCCAATGGCATAGGCAAGAGCACCATTGCCCAACTTATCATGGGATTCTACCGTCCACAGAGCGGTGAACTCTATGCTGACGATCATCCTTATCATAAGCTGGATATGTTTCATTTGCGCCAATCCATCGGGTTTGTGATGCAAGACCCGATCATATTCCCCGGAACAATATGGGAAAATATTACCTATGGTCGTCAGGATGCAAGTCTTCAAGAGGTTGTCTCTGCATCTGAAATTGCAACAGCACATGAGTTCATTCAGGAATTTCCTCAAGGTTACAATACTATCACGGGAGAAAACGGCATGCTTCTTTCGGGAGGACAGCGACAACGCATTGCAATCGCACGTGCATTACTGCGTCAGCCGAAACTTCTAATACTTGACGAACCTACTAACCATCTGGATGAAACTGCTGCACGCCAATTGATGATTAATTTAAAAAAATTTAATGCCGTTACTACAATTTTGATAATTAGTAATGATATAAGTTTTGTTCGCGAAACCCAATACGCCTATATACTTGAAGAAGGAGGACATATTGTCTTGAGTGAAAATGCTGTCGATGATTCTACAGGATTATATATTCACGGAAGCATGCTTAACAAAGCTAAATGAAGGTTTATGAATACTGTTAAGCGCGAAGGTGGATGCTGGCCAACAAGGCAGCAGGAACTTCTCCTGCGGGCTTCGCTCTTAAAGGGGGATGAGGCTGTCGATGCCTGGCACGAGTGGAAATCAAAGGTTGATGTTGACTCACTCGATCAAGTCTCCCTTCATTTTCTGCCGCTATTATATCGGAACCTTCATATTCATGATATAGAAGACTCTTTAATGGATATGTTCAAGGGAATCTACCGCTTGACCTGGTATAAAAATCAAATGCTGTTGCATCACATGGCTGCTGTTTTGCGTGCATTCCAGAATGCTGATATCAAAACAATGATATTGAAGGGAGCTGCATTAACCCTGCTGCATTATAAAGACTATGGTCTACGCTACATGGATGATTTTGATGTTCTTGTACATACAGAACAGGCTTTAGCAGCTATTGATCTTCTCAAAAGACTTGGCTGGAGACCGATATCAAGACCAATAAAGGCATTCAACGAAGAGTATCTCTCTGTAAGACACTCTCATGGTTTTGAAGACAGCGCCCTCCGCCAATTGGACCTTCACTGGCATGTATTCCTTGAGTCCTGCTATGTAAATTCGGACAATGATTTCTGGAACTTTGCTGTTCATACCGAGTTTCATAATGTTTCAACCTGTACTTTAAACCCAACTGACCAGTTGTTGCATGTCTTCGCTCATGGTGTAAACTGGGCTCCTGTGCCACTGCTCCGCTGGATAGCCGATGCAGTAGTGGTAATAAACACCTCACAATCCGGAATCGACTGGAACCGGCTTGTTGAACATGCAAAGAAGCACCGTTTGACTCTACAGATAAGTAACGCTTTGGATTATCTTCATGAACTGTTAAATGTTTCCATCCCTTCAGAGGCTCTGCAAAGTCTTCAGATTATGCACGTGTCCAGAGTTGAGTGTTTGGAATATAAAGTCAGAACAAGCCCTCCAGGGCTTATGGGAGGGATACCCAAAAAATGGTTCCGCTACTTGCGTTCTTTGAAACCCGCGGGCCATTCTTTTTCAAAATTTAACCTGATTGGTTTTATCAGGTTCCTGCAACATGACTGGGGGATAGATTACCTATGGCAGGTGCCATTTCATATCCTTTTAAAAGGAATTGCCAGAGCCTGGAAAACGGTAGCAGCTAAACCGGATTATTCATAAACTGTGAGAGACGAATCGGGGAGAGAATATTGGAGCGGATTCTTTTGCAGATATTCAAATACACTCTGTGAAAATAATGAGGCAAAAGCCTCGCAGGTCGGAACGACCGAGAATGAGCGACGATACTCTCTTCCCGGTGCATCCATTAAAAATTTATGAATAATGTGGGCTAAATCTTAAGTATATAGTCACTACCTATAGCTTTTTATATTTATCTTAACCCAAAAATGCAATTCACGGTAGGCATATGTGTAGCAAAAGCTCTTGAGCAGCACCTTTGTGAGCGGTTTAATGACTCAGATAACGTACACGTTTTCATTTATATCGTTTAAATAACCATGCATGCGCAAATTCTGCATCCAAGAGATTTTGTCGCCCCGGCGACTCGCTGAGGAGAGATACATATGTGCCTACCAGTTTTAAAATCTAACTGCATTTTTCGGGTTAAGGTGAACACTTAATATAATTTTCCCAGTAATTCAAGAGCTCTTTTGTTGCCCATAGGTCACCTACGCAGTATTTAGCAATATCCAGGCAACGACCAGCCTTAAAAAAATCCTTAACCTCATACCCTGTAATCCCGCCTTCTTTTGGGCTCTTTATCCCGAATGTCCTGCACCACATATCAAGACTGAACCTTCTGCGTGAGGCGCCGTAAAATGTAAGCTGATCGAGCAGGTCAATATGTGTATCACCATACCTGTTCGGCATCAATTCCTTCTTCGGTTTTATTTTGTGCACAGCAGAACGGATCAGTATAAAAGGGCAGTCAAAACCTCGACCATTAAATGTTATAAATTTGTCATATCTGCTGATGACATCCCAGAATTTTTCAATTATCTCTTCCTCTGTCCCGGTTTCATATCGTACATTATCTTCTTCAAATGGAAGCAGAGGATCCCCTGCAGTCTGAAAAAAAACAATACCGGTATTTTTGTCAGGATCAAGTAATCCTATTGTAATGATTTCACCAGTAAGGGGGAAAAAAGAAAGGCTATCTTTTACCTCTTCTTTTTCGGCTTTTGTAGCAGCATACCTTAGAAGGTATTCCTGGGTTGCCTTGTCAAGAGATTCAAAATCCTTTCCAAACGTCTCTATATCAAAAATAACTCTGGACATTGTTTTCTCAATCAAGCAAAAATAGAATCAATAACTTAACCCAAAAATGCAATTCATGGTAGGCATATGTGCCTACCAGCTTTAAAATCTAACTGCATTTTTCGGGTTAATTTGATTTTTATATTACAAAATTCTTATTTACCGCTGTTCAACGACTACTGCTCATTTTTTATTTTTTCAGTTTTTACGAAGCCTTTGGAAGTTCCTTAAAAACTCTCCACGTCTTTATAAGGTCAACAGCCTTTCGAAGCTGAACATCATCTTTTTCCTCTACCTCAATAGGTATCATCTCTTCCGGTTCTTTTGGTTTTTCCTCTGCACCTCCATTTGTGAGATGCCCCTCCAGGTCTTTTTCTCTTATTGCAGGATGTGCTTTTTCTCCATCTTTTATCTCAGCTTTAACTATGATATCAGGGGTAATACCGGTTGTCTGTATGGAAGTCTCCTTTGGCGTATAATATCTTGCTGTCGTAAGCCTCATGGCTGAACCATCACTAAGCGGTATTACAGACTGCACAGACCCCTTCCCGAATGTCTGGGTACCGACAATAACAGCCCTGCTCCAGTCTTTTAATGCACCAGCAACTATTTCTGATGCGCTTGCACTTCCCTGATTAACCAGTACAATCATGGGGATAGTGTCGTTTGAACTGGTCTTACTGCTTTGATACTCCACCCTCTCGCCTTTTTTGTCCTTTATAAACACTACTAATTTATCCGGGGGCAGAAACTGGCTGGTAACATCCACAGCACTGTTAAGGAGACCTCCCGGATTGTTCCTGAGGTCAAGTATAAGCGCGGTCATCTTTTCCTGTGTCAGCTTATCCATTGCGTTACGTAAATCAGCTGCTGTCTGCTCCTGGAACTGATTCAACTTTATATACCCTATATTATCTTCGAGAAGCTTTGATTTAACGCTCTGTATCTTTATTATCTCTCTTACTATGGTAAAGTCTTTTGTTTCTTTCCAACCTTCCCTTAGTATTGTTATTTTTACAGAGGTCGAAGGAACTCCCCTCAACTTGCTTACAGCGTCATTAAGCCCCATATCCTTTGTAGGCTCATTGTTTATCTTTATTATCTTATCACCAGCCTCTATACCAGCCCTGTAAGCGGGGGTGTCCTCTAATGGTGCAATTACTGTCAGCATCCCGTCCTTTATTCCTATCTGAATACCGAGGCCGCCAAACTCACCTTTTGTGTCAACCTGCATCTCTTTGTACATCTCAGGAGTCATAAAAGAAGAATGGGGGTCGAGTGCGTTAAGCATTCCTTTAATTGCACTATATATCAAATCCTTTGGTTGTATATCTTCTACATAGTTTTTCCTGACAAGAGAAAGGGCTTCTGTGAAGACTTTCAGCTCTTCATACCCTTCAACTTCTGCTACTGCAGCCTGTATAGTCCATCTCCCTATTAGAATTCCTGCTGAGGCAACAGTAAATATAAGGATTATTGTCAGGATCAACCTTTTTTTAGTCATCTTATTAACCATCTTTTTTATCCTCCAGAATTTTGTTCCATCATCTCAATTCTTGTCATTCCTGCGAAAGCAGGAATCCAGAATCTTACTATAAAAATCCTC
>MHEF01000008.1:5926-6365 GCA_001805125.1 Nitrospirae bacterium RBG_13_39_12 | reverse complement strand
TGCTGAAATCCAGGTATTCTTGATCCAATGTTTTATTTCGCAAAGCCTGCCCCTTTCTTCTTGGTATTTTTCGGTTACCAATTATAAAGGTTCAGGCTTTTTTTTTATTAAAATCTTTTCGCAACAGAAACTATTTACCAAAGGTGAGAGCAAATAAAATAATAAACCTTATTTTACAGGGAGTTTGGCCGAGTTTATTTTCCTGCATGTGGTTTTGGAAGAAAAGGCAACAAAAAACGCATCGGTCCCGACAAAGGCGGGTACTGGGAGATAGTGAATGGCTAAACCGCGGCATCTTGAAGTCACATGGATAGGCAAGGAGAATCAGCCGAGGCTGTAGCGTTTAAGATGACACGATCCACATGTCCGGTGTGCAGGAAGGGCGTTTTGAAAAAAGAGAGCGCAGATGTAACCTTTAAGTACAAGGGCAAGATCGTAA
>MHEF01000008.1:5715-5857 GCA_001805125.1 Nitrospirae bacterium RBG_13_39_12 | reverse complement strand
AACTGTCGGGTATACATAGAAAGATGGATTTTGAGCGGCTTCAGACATATCTCAGTTTCTCACAGTACTCCGCGTTTCTCTATAACATGATAATTCTGCGTATTTCTTCCGGTAGTACTCTCTACATGCATAGTTCAAAAGT
>MHEF01000008.1:5360-5497 GCA_001805125.1 Nitrospirae bacterium RBG_13_39_12 | reverse complement strand
TTATGCCACGCATTTTTGACAACATAGAACAACAATTTCTCTCTGCCCTTCAGGAGACTCTCAAGTTAGATAATCGTACTGATTTTTGTGTAGGTTATTTTAACCTCAGGGGCTGGAAACAGCTTGATATTAATAAT
>MHEF01000008.1:0-5157 GCA_001805125.1 Nitrospirae bacterium RBG_13_39_12 | reverse complement strand
CATTTCAAGCTTATCCTTCTTAATGCCCGCAATAAAATTCTTGGAATTTCTACTATCTCTATCGGATCTCTCAATGCCAGCATAGTCCACCCACGAGAAGTTTTTAAGGATGCAATAATGCACAATGCTTATTCAGTTGTTCTGGCTCATAACCACCCGTCAGGTGATACTGAACCTTCGGAGGATGATTTAACTATTACAAAAAGATTTATAGAAGCTGGTAAAATTTTAGGGATTGAGGTTATAGACCATATCATTATAAGCAAAAATGGATTTTTCAGTTTTAAGGAAAAAGGATTGATATAGAATTGAGGATATCACAAATTGTGATAAGCTCTCCTGAACCGTTACAGCGGAGCCTCGGCTTTCTTTGGGACAAAGAGTAGAAATGATTGGAGAGGAACATTAGATTAAAATCATAGTTATGAAAAAAGAAAAAGAAGATACTTTATCAAAAGAAAAACTGCAAGCTGAGATCGAGAGATTAAAAAAGGAACTGAAAAAGAGAAAAAAATACGGCTTAGTATGGGAGGAGAAGCCGGAAGAAGTTGTCGAGATATGCAAAGAGAAATTGCCCATATTGAAAGAGGTGAAGAGCAAGGAAATAATAACCGATCCCGATAAGCCTGTGAATTTGCTGATTGAAGGCGATAATTATCATGCCCTTTCAGTCTTGAACTATACTCACGCTAAAAAAGTTGATATTATCTACATTGACCCGCCGTACAATACTGGCAATAAAGATTTTATCTTTAATGACCACTATGTTGATAAGGAAGACTCATATCGCCACTCCAAATGGCTTTCGTTTATGGAAAAAAGATTGAGGTTAGCAAGAAGTTTGTTAAGAGATACTGGAGTAATTTTTATTTCAATTGACGATAACGAGTTATCTCAATTGAAATCTATGATGGACGATATTTATGGTGAAAATAATTTTATTCAAGTCTTAGTGTGGCATAACAAATATACTGTTTCGAATGATGCAAAATTTTTTTCTGGACAACATGAATATGTTCTGGCCTATGCAAGGGATATTAATAAAACAATAATAAATCTTCTGCCGAGAACAGAGGAAGCAAACAAGAGATATAGCAACCCCGATAATGATCCACGAGATAATTGGAAACCGACACCGCTGCATGCAAAAAGCGGCACAGAAGAAGGAATATACGAATTTGTTTTCAGAAATGGTTTAAAATGGTCTCCTCCTAAAGGAACATTCCCGAGATTCAGTAGGGAAACTTTAAAAGAATTAGACCAAGATAACAGGATATGGTTTGGGAAAAGTGGCAAGAGTATTCCTTCAAGAAAAACTTTTCTTTCAGAAGTTAAACAAGGGTTAAAATGTGGAAGTCTTCTCCACTATGGCATGTTTGGACATACACATAAAGCAAATGAGGAATTGGCAAATACTCTTGGAAAAGGTAAGTTCAACAATCCGAAACCATCAGATTTGATTTTAAATTTAATAAAATTGAGTGAACGCTCTAACGAGTCCATAGTTCTCGACTTTTTTGCCGGATCAGGGACTACAGCACAGGCAGTTTTAAGGTTAAACAGCGATGATAATGGTGAAAGGCAGGTTGTTTTATGTACAGATAATGAAAACAATATTTGTTCAGAAGTCTGTTATCCCAGAGTACAAAAAATAATGCGTGGCTATAAAAATTCTAAGGGTAACATCATTAATGGTCTTGGCGGCAATCTGAAATATTTCAAAACAGATTCCGTGGACGCCGAACCGACAGACAAGAATAAAAAGAAACTCACAGAGCAGGCAACGGAAATGCTTTGTGTCAGAGAAGGGACTTTTGAGACTGTTTTGGAAAAAAAGAAATTTAAGATTTATAAAAATAATAGCCATTACACAGGCATTATTTTCGACCAGTTGGCAATTTCAGATTTCAAAAAGGCGATCAAGGATATCAAAGGCAAATTCAGCGTATATGTTTTTTCTTTAGGTGATGATACGTTCGATGAGGAATTTGAGGATGCTAAACAGAAGGTAAAACTATCTCCTATACCGGAGGCAATCTTAAGGGTGTATAGGAGAATTTTTAAGTAATTATGGCTATACCAGAATCACAATTAGAAGCATGGTCCCATCAAGGTGCGGTTACCACCTCGAAGGCCACCGCTGATTCTATTAAGAATGCTTTGAATGCTTATAATAATTGGCCCGAAGGGATTGATTTTGAAGTTTATTTACAGGGTTCTTATAAAAACGACACTAACATTCGTGGCGATAGCGATGTAGATGTTGTAGCTCAACTTAACTCAACCTTTTATAGCAATCTTTCCGAAGATCAAAAAAGGACTTTGGGATTATCGCCCGCCTCTTATAGTTGGTCAAATTTCAGATCTGATGTCTTGAAAGTACTTAAAGATTACTATGGGCAAAGCCAAATAACAGAAGGAAATAAATCAATAAAGATTAAAGCAAATAATGGAAGATTGCCCGCCGATATTGTTGTGTGCTCGCAATATAGAAGATATAAAACGGTCAGCAGTAATGATTTTGTTGAGGGAATGTGTTTTTGGACTAGAAATGATGACAGGCAAGTTATAAATTATCCAAAAGTTCACTACGACAATGGGGTTTCAAAACATCAAAACAGTAGTAAATGGTATAAACCAGTGGTGAGATTATTTAAAAACAGTCGAGGAAATATTTCCGGAGACGCCACGCCATCGTATTTTTTGGAGTGTATGCTTTACAATGTGCCAAATTCTAAATTCGGAACAAGCTATCAAGATACTTTTTGTAATGTTGTGAACTGGCTTAACGAAATTAATTTAGATAATTTTATCTGCCAAAATGGCCAATTAATACTTTTTGGATCGACACAAGAGCAGTGGAATACAAATCAAGCAAAAGCATTTATTAAAAATTTAATTTCCCTTTGGAATAATTGGTAATATGCATCCATATTCTATAGATACAGAAGAAAGAAAAACTATTTTATTATTTTTGGCGATACTTAGTATTGTTTTGTCTTGGAGTTTTTATAAGATACTTAACAGCTATCAAATTGTTTTACCATGGTGGATTGAAAGTCCGTCTGTGTTGTTTATCTATGGATTACTTTTTGTTCTCTTTGATAAATGGGCTTGGAAGTATTTTAGGAAGATCGGCCTTGTGAGAACTCCTAATCTAAATGGGGAATGGAATGGATATTTAAAATCTTCTTTTACTGAGCATTCATCGGAAATAAAAGCAACTTTACGAATTTTTCAAACTTGGACAAAAATAAAAATCTTATTAAGCACTGACCATTCGATTTCTCATAGCGAGTCAGTTTCTGTCATAGTAAATACTCCCGAAGGGGCATATCTAGGTTATCAGTATATTAATGAACCGAAATCTAATGCTGTTAAGACTATGAGTATCCATCGTGGGACTACACGACTACTTTTTAAGGAGAGAGCAAATACTCTTATTGGTGAGTTTTATTCGGGAAGGGATAGGCTAAACTTTGGAAGTTTAGATTTTAAAAGGGATTAACTTATGCAACTGAAAACTTATCAAGAAAATACCGTTGACGAGTTATTAGGAAAAGCCAAGAAGCTTTTGAAATACTCTAGTGAGAAAAAGCTGGTCTTTAAATCCCCTACTGGTTCAGGAAAAACAATCATGATGGCAGAGTTTTTGAAGCAACTGGTTGATGACAGAGATGTTAGAGAATCTCTATCCTTTATCTGGACTGCACCGAGGCAGTTGCATATCCAAAGCAGAGATAAGTTAGAAAAATATTTTGAAGACAGCAGGGCTTTGAGATGTTCTTTTTTTGAAGATTTGGATGATAGACGAATCGGAGAAAATGAAATCCTGTTCTTTAACTGGGAAAGTATAAATAAAAAAGACAATGTGTACATTCGTGACAACGAACAGGATTTGAATTTGTCATCAATATTAGAGCGGACAAAAGAAGAAGGTAGAGTGATAATTCTCATAATTGACGAAGCCCACCATCATGCCGACAGCGATATTTCTCAGGGGTTGAGAAATATGATGGGTTCAAAATTAACGATAGAAGTTTCGGCAACACCCAAGATGAAAGATCCCGATGATATGATTTCGGTTGACTTGGAAGATGTCAAAACAGAAGGGATGATTAAGAAGGCAGTTATATTGAACGATCAGTTCGAGAATCTATTAAAAGAAGGGAAAATTAAAACTCAATTGAGTGGAAGCAGTGAGGAATTAGTTATTGATGTGGCAATAAAAAAGAGAGATGAATTATTGAAAGCATATAAGATGGAAAAAACAGATATAAACCCTCTAATTCTTATCCAGTTGCCGGACAGGATTGGAAGTTTAGAGGATAGAATGAAAGAAAAAGTTATAAACATTCTAAAGGCGAAATATGACATCTCAACTGAGAAGGGAAATAACAAGTTAGCTATTTGGCTTTCCGGCGAACATATCAACAAGGAAGATGTGGAAAGAAGCAATAGCGAAGTTGAGGTTTTAATCTTCAAGCAGGCAATTGCTCTCGGCTGGGATTGTCCGCGTGCCCAGATTTTAGTTTTATTCAGGCAATGGCACAGCCCGATTTTCTCTATACAGACCGTTGGCAGAATTATGAGAATGCCAGAGCCGGATAATGGGCACTACGCAACAGAGATTCTGAATTATGGCTATGTTTATACAAATATAGACGATATTGAAATTAAAGAGGATATGGCAAGGAATTACATTACGACGTTTACGAGCAAAAGAAAAGCCGATTATAAACCTGTAGATTTGTTGTCCTGTTACTCAAAGAGACACAGGGAAAAGACACGATTGACTCCATTATTTATTGAGCTATTTTTAAAGGAAGCAGAGAAGTATAAGTTAAAGAAGATTGACTTGAAGGCAAGAAAACTGGACCTCAAGATTATTTCTGACTGGAGGGCGGATAATTTCGATGTGTTGGTCGGTAAACACGTTATTGGAGATAAAGCAATCGCAGCAAGCTCAGAGGATTTGCAAAAATTATTCGATTATTTTGTGAGGCGGTATTTATCACCTTTTTATCCGGAAGACAGGTCTGTTGGCAGAGTTAAGGAATCTATTTATAGATTTTTTGAACAGGAATTAAATATGGATTATGGAGATAAAGGCGATGAGATTATTCAAATTGTCTTAAGTGACAAAAATATTCAGCA
>MHEF01000007.1:7074-8966 GCA_001805125.1 Nitrospirae bacterium RBG_13_39_12 | reverse complement strand
GCAAGCTTGCACAGAGCGTAGTGACTAACTATTATCTGCCTGAAAAGAGGATGTCACTCTTGATTCCCATAGGCGTAAGTTATTCTTCTGATCCTGAAAAAGTTGAAAAAATACTCGTTGAAGAAGCTAAAAATGCAGCCGGTAAAATCCCCGGTCTGCTTGGTGAGCCAGAGCCTTTTGTGAGGTTCATACCAGGGTTCGGAGATAGCTCTCTTGATTTTACCCTTATTTGTCAGGTTCAGGAATTTGTTGACCAATATCTTGTACAGCATGAACTTAGAAAGAGGATTTTTAAGAGGTTTCAAGAAGAAAGTATCGAGATACCGTTCCCTCATCGAACAATTTATCTAAGGGAGGAAAAGGATTGGAAGATATAATCGAGCCTTTTGAATTTAAACAATGTATAAGTATCCTCAAATCTACAGGGGAAAAAGCTAAAGATCTTCGTGAACTAAGAAGTGTAATAGCAGTAATAAGTGGTGATTGTATATTCCATCACACATATCAATATTTTATAAAGGGACATATGCTTGAGTATACCAACGATTTTGCTCACTGGTCAGGAGAGAGTCTTGAAGAGAGGGCACTCTCAGAACACCTTTCAAACATAGATCCGTATGATTTTAAGGAAATTAACGATTTAAGAAAAAGGCTCCTTGATGTTATAGATGAATATCTCGAAATGTTTCCTGAGCCGAGAGAGGCAATGCCCAATGATGAATTTTTCTTTAATGAGACGGTAACACTGATATTTCCTGTAGGGATAAGGGCCAGGAACCTTGCAGAGTTTCTCACTGCCATAAAATATGTTGATGATAGCTCCATCTACTATCATTATTTTGAGGCAAGGATACGCCTCGGTGGCGGGATTGATGACTTTTCAAGGTGGATAGAAGATGCCTTTGATAAAAAAGAACTGGCAGAAAGAATAAAAGCTATTGACCCGTTCATGCATGACTTAGAAGGGATAAGGAAACGTATAGCTGAGGCAGTTGAGGAGGAGGTAAAAAGAGACATGGAGGTTATTGATCGTTGTTTGACCAGTATGTAGGTATATCACCCAAAAGTGATTTATTGCTTTTACAGTTGTTTGGTGCAAAATTACATAACAGGTCTTTTCTTCATATTAATTCTACCCGCTCAGGTGGCGGGGTAGCTGAGATATTGCAGAGAATGATTCCGATAATCAAAGAGCTTGGCATTGATGCGAGATGGGAAGTCATAGAAGGAGATTCTGAATTCTTTGATATAACTAAAAAGATTCATAATGCCCTTCAGAGCAATCCGGAGAAGGTTACCGAAAAAATGTGGCGATATCATTATGAAGTCAATAGGAGAAATGCTGAAAATCTCAATCTTGAGGCAGATACTGTTTTAATACATGACCCTCAACCGGCACCCCTGATTGAATTCAGAAAAAATGGACGGTGGATATGGAGATGCCATATAGACCTATCAAATCCTCAACAGAAGGTTTGGGATTACCTCAGCCGCTATTGTAAAAAATATGATGCTGTTATTTTTTCCGTAGCAAAATTTGCAAAGATGATGCCTGTAGACAAATTTATAATTACTCCTTCTATAGATCCTGTAAGTGAAAAAAATCGGGAGTTAACTGATAGAGAGATTCAAGAAACATTAAATAAATTTCAAATACCAATGGATAGACCTGTAATACTTCAGGTCTCTCGCTTTGACAGGTTTAAAGATCCCTTAGGTGTGATAAAGGCATTCAGAATTGTCAAGAAATACAATGACTGTATCCTCGTCCTCGCGGGTAGCCCCGCTACTGATGATCCGGAAGGCGAAATAGTCCTGAATGAGGTTAAGGAATATGCGTCAAATGATCCGGATATTTATGTTCTCCTGTTAGCTCCTTTCAGTGATAGGGA
>MHEF01000007.1:5228-6790 GCA_001805125.1 Nitrospirae bacterium RBG_13_39_12 | reverse complement strand
ACCATAGTTTGTTCCAATGGGAAGACAAAGGATGGAAGGGAATACCACTTCCTGAGATGGTAATGTATGAATTGCATGTAGGAACATTTACTCGTGAAGGAACTTTCGACGCAGCAGTGAAGAGAATTGACGAACTGAAAGATTTAGGAATTAATACTGTTGAAATTATGCCTGTTTCCCAATTTCCAGGTGAAAGAAATTGGGGTTACGATGGCGTTTATCTCTTTGCTGTCCAAAACTCCTATGGAGGGCCAGAAGGTCTTAAACGACTTGTGAATGAATGTCATAAAAAAGGTGTAGCAGTTATCCTCGATGCGGTTTACAACCATCTTGGGCCTGAAGGAAATTACCTATGGGATTACGGACCATATTTTACTAACAAGTACAAAACGCCATGGGGGATGGCTATTAATTTTGATGATGCATATTCTAATGAGGTAAGGGATTTTTTCATAGAGAATGCCGTGCACTGGTTTAAAAATTATCATATCGATGCCCTCCGACTTGATGCTATTCATGGCATCTACGATTTTAGCGCCAAGCCATTCCTTCAAGAGCTTGCAGAAAAAGTTGAAGAATTGTCATGCACTTTAGGAAGACGATTCTATCTTATTGCAGAAAGTGATTTGAACGACTCGAGGGTGATAAAACCGGGAGAATTGGGTGGATACGGAATTGATGCCCAATGGTGTGATGATTTTCACCATTGCCTTTATACCCTTACCACAGGAGAAAAACAGGGATATTATGTGGACTTCGGAAGGTTAGAATACCTGGTAAAATCTTTAAGAGAAGGGTTTGTCTATTCAGGTCAGTATTCTGAATATAGAAAAAGAAATCATGGAAACTCTTCAAAGGATATCCCTGCAAGTAAGTTTATTGTTTTTTCACAGAATCATGATCAGATAGGAAATAGGATGTTCGGAGAAAGACTGACGGGTCTTGTTTCCTTTGAATCACTTAAACTTGCAGCAGGCACTGTTTTACTGTCTCCTTACATCCCTCTTCTCTTTATGGGTGAGGAGTACGGAGAGAATGCCCCCTTCCTCTATTTTGTCAGCCATTCTGACCCTGATCTCATCGAGGCCGTTAGAAAAGGAAGGACGGAGGAGTTTAAATCCTTTTTGTGGAAAGAAGAACCACCAGACCCCCAGGATGTTGAGACATTTATCAAATCTAAAATTAACTGGGAGAAAAGAGAAAAGAACGATCATAAGATTTTATTAAATTTCTATAAAAACCTAATAAAGTTGAGAAAGGAAATACCTGCTCTCTCAAATCTTGATAAGAAAAATCTTGAGGTATCTGAATTTGAGGATAAAAGAGTTTTATTTGTAAAGAGATGGAAGGATAAAAGCGAGGTCTTCTGCATTTTTAACTATAACAATACTGTTGCAAAAATCATTACACCTTCGATCAAGGAGACTTGGGAAAAGATCCTCGACTCTTCTGATGAAATATGGAAAGGCCCGGGAACATTCCTTCCAGAAAGGATAACTCAAGGTGAGGAAATAGCTGTAAGGGATCAAAGTTTTGCTCTGTATATAAAAGAGGAAAAGTAG
>MHEF01000007.1:0-5135 GCA_001805125.1 Nitrospirae bacterium RBG_13_39_12 | reverse complement strand
CAACGTATAGATTGCAGTTCAACAGGGATTTCAAATTTTCACATGCAAAGGAATTGATTTCCTACCTTAATTCACTCGGTATTACCGATATCTATGCATCCCCATATTTAAAAGCCAAGGAAGGAAGTCTTCATGGCTATGACATTGTTGAACATAACGTGCTAAATCCTGAGATTGGTACAGAAAAAGAATATGATGAACTTATAAAGGAACTCAAGAAATATGGCATGGGGCAGATCCTGGATATCGTTCCCAATCACATGTGTATCACAAGTAAAGAAAATATATGGTGGATGGATGTTCTTGAAAATGGACCAAGCTCTATATATGCGAATTTCTTTGACATAGACTGGAACCCTGTAAAAAAAGAACTCAGAAACAAAGTCCTTCTCCCCATTTTAGGTGACCAGTATGGTATTGTCCTTGAGAATCAAGAGCTGATCATAACCTTTGAGGAGGGCGCATTCTTTGTCTTTTATTACAAAAACAAGTTTCCGATAAGACCCGAGACATATACCCTCATATTAGAACATCAGATCAAGAGATTAAGAAATCTTATTTCAGGTGAAAATCCTCATTATCTGGAGCTTCTGAGCATTATTACTGAACTAAAACATCTCCCGCCCTACACAGAAAGAAAGCCTGAGAAAATTACAGAGAGACAGCGTGAAAAGGAGGTTGCAAAAAAACGTCTGTGGAAACTTTATAATGAAATTTTAGAAATAAAGACATTCATTAATGAAAACATTGGCATTTTCAATGGCATTAAGGGTAGACCAGAGAGCTTTGATCTCTTTGATAAACTTCTAAGTGAGCAGGTATACAGACTTTCTTACTGGCGTGTAGCAACAGAAGAGATCAATTACCGGAGATTTTTTGATATAAACGAGCTGGCATCAATCAGGATGGAAGATCCTGATGTCTTCAGGGAAACCCACAGGTTAATATTCAGACTTATCAGAGATGGGAAGGTCACCGGTCTGAGGGTTGACCACCCGGATGGTTTATATAATCCTTCTGAATACTTTCATCGTTTGCAGAAGAGTTGCTTTGTTCAGATAAGGCTTGCCAATAGAGAGGAGATTAAAAAAGAAATTCCTCCCAATCTTGCAGAAAATTTGAAGGGTGAAGTTCCTTTACTAAGCGGACAATCAGATATAGAGGATGAAATACTTAAGCAATATGCTGAGATATTCTTGACGGACCCACAGTTTAAGCCTTTCTACATAGTTGGTGAAAAGATTCTTGTCAAGGATGAGAGAATGCCTGAAGACTGGCCAATTTTTAGCACGACAGGTTATGTCTTTCTGAATACATTAAATGGAATATTCGTTGACGTAAAGAATACCAAGGCATTCGATGACATCTATGAGAGGTTTATAAGAACCAGAGTAAGTTATCAGGATATTGTTTATGAAAAAAAGAAACTGATAATGCATGTGGCCATGGCAAGCGAGATAAACACTCTCGGACATTATTTAAATACATTATCTGAGAAGGACAGATACAAAAGGGATTTTACATTAAACAGCCTTACTGCTGCAATCATTGAAGTTATAGCGTTTTTCCCTGTATATAGAACATATATAATTCCATCGGATGTAAATGACAGGGACCGCCGTTATATTGAACTTGCAGTATCTAAGGCAAAGCGAAGAAATCCCGCAATCAGTGGTTCTATTTTTGATTTCCTCAAAGATGTCCTTCTACTTGATTATCCCGAGGGCTTCACAGATGCTGACAAAAAGGAATGGACTGATTTCGTCATGAGATTCCAGCAGATTACAGGGCCTGTTATTGCAAAAGGTCTTGAAGACACTGTCTTTTATATATATAACCGGCTTGTTTCCCTGAATGAAGTGGGGGGAAATCCGGATAGGTTTGGTGCAACTCTTGAAACCTTTCACGGGAAAAATATTGAGAGAATCAAATTCTGGCCAAATGCCCTTATTGCAACATCTACTCACGATGCAAAAAGAAGTGAAGATGTTAGGGCGCGAATAAATGTCCTTTCAGAGATTCCGGGTGAATGGAGGAAATGTTTGATTAACTGGAGAAGACTGAATAAAAAGAAAAAACCAATGGTTGAGGGACAGGTTGTGCCTGATATGAATGAGGAATATCTCCTCTATCAAACACTTATCGGTGCATGGCCTGTTAGCCAGTTGAATGAATCTGAATATGAGTTCTTTAAGAAAAGGATCAAGGATTATATGCTGAAAGCAGTGAGAGAAGCCAAGGTTAACTCGAGCTGGATAAGTCCTAATACAATTTATGAAGATGCATTGATGTTTTTTATCGAGGGCATTCTGAATCCTCTTCCTGACAATCAATTCCTGAAGGAATTTGAGATGTTCCAGAAGAAGATTTCATACTACGGTATGTTCAACTCTCTTTCACAAACACTCCTGAAGATTACCTCCCCTGGTGTCCCGGATTTTTATCAGGGAACAGAGATATGGGATTTCAGTCTTGTTGACCCTGACAACCGCAGGCCTGTTGATTATGAGATAAGAAAAAAGATGTTTGAAGAGATAAAGAGACTTGAATCAGAGGTGCCTTTATCAAGGCTTGCTAAGGATCTGACCTTGAATAAAGGGAATGGAATGATAAAGTTTTATCTAACATATAAAGCCCTTAACTACCGCAGGGAAAATAGAGAGTTATTTGAAAAAGGAGAATATATGGCCCTTGAGGTAATGGGTGAGAAGGCAAATAACATCTGCGCCTTTGCGAGAAGGCTTGCTGAAAAAAGCATCATCGTAGTCGTCCCCAGATACTTTACAAGACTTATTCCACAACAGGACAGCCTCCCATTTGGTGAAGAGGTATGGAAGGATTCATTCGTGGCAGTTCCGTATGCAGAAGTAGGTGTAGAATACTTTAATGTCTTGACAGGTGAAACAATAAGGACTAAACAATATAATGATGCGATTATCTTGAGTCTGTCAGAAATATTCATGAATTTCCCGGTCGCTTTAATGGAGAAAGTTCACAACTGAGAAAAATCATTAAAGTTTTCAATTATGAAAAGTGTTATTTTAAGAAAAGAGGTTCAGGAAAGAATTAATGAAATAAAGGAAGCGGATATTCTTATCGGGATTCCAAGCTATAACAATGCGCGGACTATTGCTCATGTTGTCAGGGCGGTCCAGGCAGGTTTGATCAAATATTTTCCCGATAAAAAATCCGTCCTTATTAATTCAGATGGAGGTTCTACTGATGGCACAATGGAGGTTGTTCAGAATACAACCATTGAAGATTTCCAGTCCATTCTTCTTTATCACAGGGTAGGTGTTTTAAAGATAGCAACACCTTACCATGGAATTCCGGGAAAAGGAAGTGCCTTCAGAACGATTTTTGAGATAGCAGACTCACTTAACGTAAAGGCATGTGCTGTTGTTGATTCAGATCTGAGAAGCATTACCCCTGAATGGATTGAACTGCTAATCAAACCGGTAATTGATGAAGGTTTTGATTATGTTGCGCCTCTTTACCACCGGCATAAATATGATGGAACAATAACAAATAGCATAGTCTATCCATTAACAAGAGCACTCTACGGTAGGAGGATAAGGCAACCAATAGGTGGAGATTTTGGTTTTTCTGGCAGGCTGGCGAGATTCTATCTTACCAAAAATGTCTGGGAAACAGATGTTGCGAGATACGGTATAGATATCTGGATGACAACCACTGCCATTGCTAACAAATTTAAAATTGCACAGGCGTTTTTGGGTGCAAAGATTCATGATCCTAAGGACCCAGGTGCTGATCTGAGCTCCATGCTTTACCAGGTAGTTGGAGCAACTTTTGACCTCATGGAGGAATACTTTAGTATCTGGGAAAAGATAAATGGCTCAGAAACTGTGTTGGCCTATGGTTTTCAATATGATGTAGGTCTTGAGCCTGTTTCGGTAAATCTCGACAGGATGATAAAAAAATTCCGACTTGGAGTAAAAGAGCTTATGGGAATATGGAAGGAATTCATACCTCAGGATGTTGCAGACTTTCTTCAAGAAGCAGATAAGTTGCCCAGGAAAAAGTTCTATATACCTGATGTTATATGGGTAAAAACTATTTATGCTTTTGCCATTGCAGCTCATAAAAAACTACTTAATAAGGAGCATCTTTTGAAATCCCTCACACCGCTTTATATTGGGAAGGTAGCATCCTTTGTTTTAGAAACGCAGGAGAGTAATGCTCCAGAGGTTGAAGAAAAGATAGAAAAATTATGCATTAGTTTTGAAAATGAAAAAAAATATTTACTAACTAATTGGAATTAGTGAAAGGAGGTATAGATGGATAATTTTTTACAGAGGGTAGTAGTAGAACCATACAATAGATTTTTGGAAAAAGTGTTTTCTTTTCTTCCTGACCTTCTCAGCTCTATCCTTATCTTTATTACAGGTATTCTCCTTGGTCTGATTTTAAAGACTATATTTTTGAGGTTTTTCCGTGCAATCAGGATTGATAGATTCTCTGAAAGATCTGGTTTCTCTGAAATGTTAAAAAGAGGTGGAATAAAAGAGCCCGTTTCCCTCATCATTTCAAGGATCATCGGATGGTTGACGATAATCAGTTTTTCGATCCTTTCCCTCCGCTCTTTAAGCGTTCCGGCAATAGAGCGGATACTTGAGAAGTTTATCCTCTATTTGCCAAATGTATTTGTTGCTGCTGTTATTCTTTTCCTCGGCTATCTTCTCGGCAACTTTCTTGGAAGGGCAACACTTGTTGCAGCTGTTAATGCCGGGATAAAGTTATCAAGTCTCATAGCAAGGCTTGTTAGATTAACGGTAATACTTCTTGCTTTAACGATGGCACTTGAACAGCTCGGCATTGGCAAAGGTACCATAGTTATCGCTTTTTCTATGATTTTGGGCGGGGTTGTACTTGCTCTTGCTATTGCCTTTGGTCTTGGTGGAAGAGATATCGCAAAGGAGTTTCTTGAGAAGAAGATAAAAGGGGAAGAAGAGAAAAAAGACGATATCAGTCATCTCTAAAATACAGGTGCATTTACTGAAGTATGAGACGACACAATTATTGTCTGATATCAGTAATCATATCGGACTGTTTTCAAAGAAACTTAGAGAATGCCATAATATATCGATATGATTTTATGAAGCGCATTGCTTCAA
>MHEF01000006.1:6406-6614 GCA_001805125.1 Nitrospirae bacterium RBG_13_39_12 | reverse complement strand
GTCAGAAGAGTTTGAAGCTGTTTTTAAAGAAGAACAGCCAGAAATCGTAAACCATCATGCAGCGCAGATATCTGTGCCTGATTCAGTCAAAGATCCTCGATTTGATGCGGAAGTTAATGTCATAGGTTTCATAAATGTTCTCCAATACTCAATCAAATATAGCGTAAAAAAGATAATATTTATATCTTCGGGTGGAGCAATTTATGGC
>MHEF01000006.1:6051-6297 GCA_001805125.1 Nitrospirae bacterium RBG_13_39_12 | reverse complement strand
ACGGGCTCGACTATACTGTTTTGCGATATGCAAACATATATGGGCCGAGACAGATACCAAAAGGAGAGGCTGGAGTTGTCGCAATATTTATTGAGAATATTCTGGCAGGAAACCCTTCAGTTGTATATTGTTTTCCCGATGAACCTGAGGGCATGGAAAGAGATTACTGCTATGTAGGAGACGTGGTCAAAGCAAACATTATAGCACTCAAAAGAGGCTCAACGAGCCTATTTAATATAGGCACGG
>MHEF01000006.1:296-5961 GCA_001805125.1 Nitrospirae bacterium RBG_13_39_12 | reverse complement strand
CAGCAAGGGCCGGGGATTTGAGAAGAAGTTGCCTAAATATAGAGAAGGCTAAGAAGTCACTTGGCTGGACTCCATCATTAAACCTTAAAGAGGGACTTAAGAAAACAATTGAGTGGTATCTTAGCAGGTAGAACATCACTATCGAAAACACACTGCATAAGAATCCTCATTAATGGGAGAAATCATAGCTAAGAATCGACTTGAAACATGATGAAGCATAAGCCGCTGGTCTCTGTTATCACTATCTTCTTGAATGCTGAAAGGTTTATACAAGAGGCCATAGAGAGTGTTTTCGCACAGACCTATAATACCTGGGAACTCTTACTTATAGACGATGGCTCTACTGATAGAAGTACCGACATTGCCTTGCAATATGCAAATAATTATCCTGAAAAAGTACGCTATCTTGAACATGACGGCCATAAGAATCGTGGTATGAGTGCTTCACGAAACCTTGGATTCAGAAACTCTAAGGGCAAGTATGTTGCTCTATTGGATGCAGATGATGTCTGGTTACCACATAAACTCGAACAGCAGGTCGACATCCTTGAATCACAAATTGAAGCAGGCATGGTATACGGTGCTACTTTCTACTGGTATAGTTGGTCGGGTAAGCCCGAAGATTTTACGCGTGACTATGTCCCAGAATTTGGGTTTAAACCGAATACCCTATTCAAACCTCCCAGATTGCTTACCCTTGCCTATCCTTTGGGAAAAGCATATGCACCTTGCCCCTCTGATCTCATATTCTGTCGTGATGTAATAGATCAGATAGGAGGTTTTGAAGAATCCTTCCAAGGTATTTACCAGTTATACGAAGACCAGGCTTTTTTGGCCAAAGTATACCTTAAAATTCCTGTATATGTATCGAGTGAATGCTGGGCCAAGTATCGCTTGCATCCGGATTCCTGTGTTTCTGTTGTAACAAAAGCAGGCCGGTACCATAAAGTGAGATTTTACTTTCTGAACTGGCTTGAGAAATATCTGTCCAAACAGGGAGTAAAGGATGCTATGATATGGAAGGCTCTTCAACATTCACTCTGGTCTTATCGCCATCCGATTCTCTCCCGTTTATATCCGATCTTACAAAGGCTGCATCCGTTTATGTATCACCTACTCGGACATAACCGGTTACATATCATTCATGGACTGAAACGAAAGACTGCTGTTAATACCTCAAAAATCCAGGTTTTTTCAATGAATAACCTTACTGGTTTGCAACCTGCATATGAAGGCTACCATGATGGGGCCAATTGTAATATGATTTCTGGTTGGGTTTGGGATTCGAACAATGCTGATATTCCGATCAAGGTTGATATATTGGCTGATAATGTCCTTGTAGATACTATTGCTGCTGAAGAATTCCGAAAAGATCTTTTCAATGCAGGAAAAGGCAATGGTCATCATGCGTTCAATTACTCTACACCCAACTGGTTGAAAGATGGACGATCCCATACCATACTGATCAAGGTCGCAGGGACCGACTTTAATTTGAATTCGACTCCAAAGCAGATCAAATGTGAGTTTCAGATTATTTCTGATATAAGAAGGTTAAAGGCTAAACTCCGAAGTCCCGTATTGAAAATGAGAGCAATATTGACTAAATGGATAGATAAGGAATACTGTCCTCCTGTTGGTCAAGTGCGATTTGGAAATCTCAGGCGGGTAACACCTATTAGCAGGGTGTGGGGTACTGATAGAGGCTGTCCTGTTGATCGTTATTACATAGAGAATTTCCTCGCCTGTCACGCTGACGACATCAAAGGACGAGTCTTGGAGATCGGTAACAACCATTACACGCGACAATTCGGCCGTAACCGCGTGACACAGAGCGATGTGCTCAACCTTTTAGAAGAACCGGGGACAACCATTGTAGCTGATATCACAAACGCTCCCCATATTCCATCTAATACTTTTAATTGCATAATCTTTACACAAACACTTCAGCTCATCTATGATGTGCGGGCGGCGATTCAAACACTCTATAGGATATTGAAACCGGGTGGAGTTCTTCTCGCAACCCTTTCTGGAATCAGCCCAACCTACGATCGTGACTGGGGTGAGTATTGGTGTTGGAATTTCACCGGTCTAACATCTCGGCGGCTATTTGAGGAAGTCTTTGCCGCTGCTGATGTAAGTGTAGAGGCTTACGGGAATGTACTAACTGCAATCTCCTTTCTGCACGGACTGGCAGCAGAGGAGCTAAGCAAGAAAGAACTTGATTATCGCGACCCGGGGTATGATGTCTCCATCACAGTCAGAGCAGTAAAACCAAAGGTTAACGTACAAGCATCTCCGCAATATGACAGTAAAAGGTATCCTATGGTTAACCTTGTAAAGCCTATGCAAGATACATTCGAAATACTGAGACATGCGCCAGGGCATCATAAAGTGCTATGGCTTGAAACTCATTGCAAGGCGATATGGTATAAATTAAGTAGAAAAACAACACTTCAGAAAAAATCATGGCATAGGTTCCTTCATAAGGAAATGTGGTTTAGAGGCGTATTGAACGAGATAAAGTGGTGGGAAGAATGGCTGGTGTCAGAAGAAGGGAGGAAGTGGATAAAAAACGTACAAGATCCTCAGTGGCTATTACAAGTGCAAGCTATTATAGATCGGTTACATCTAATCTCCGACAAATCGATCTCTATTCTTGATGTAGGGGCTGGCCCCGTTACACAGCTCGGGTATAAATATCCCGGAAGGGTTTTGAAAATTACCGCTATAGACCCTTTAGCAACCGCCTATAATCGAATCTTAAAGAAAGCGAACATTATTCCTCCTGTGCCAACTTCATTTTGTCATGGTGAGGACTTGCTTAAAAAGTTTGAGCCAGAAAGCTTTGATATCGCTTTTGCAAATAATTCCTTAGATCACAGCTATGATCCTGTGCTTATCATTAAGAATATGCTCACCGTAGTAAAGAGAAGCCGATACGTTGTGCTTCGACATTACAGAAACGAGGCGTTAACCACAAATTACGTCGGTTTGCATCAATGGAATTTTGACATTAAAGAAAATAACTTCATTATCTATGACAAATCATCTATACATAATATCACTCACCTACTTTCTCAAGAAGCTAACGTGGAATGCTATTATGAAAACACTATAAATTACAGTGACTTGGTAGTTTGCGTCATTCAGAAAATCTAAATCGCAATAAGGGGTGAAAAACGGAGAATTATTGTAAAACAGGGTTACCTCAAACCGCTAAGTGGATTAAAAGGCAAACAAAGGGGCTCATTCTGATGTACCACCGCGTAGCTGAAGTACATCCTGACATATGGTCGCTGTGTGTAACACCACGGCACTTTGCTGAGCACCTCGAGATTCTGAGAAAATTCGGCCGACCTTTACAAATCCAGCAGATTACACAGTCTCATCTCAAAGAAAGTCCCCTGCGCAGATGGTTCTCGATCACCTTCGACGATGGTTATGCTGATATCCTTCATAACACTAAACCCTTGCTTGAGCATTATAATATTCCTGCAACTGTTTTTTTGACTTTAGAAAATATTGTTTCTAAGAGAGAATTCTGGTGGGATGAATTGGAAAGGATTTTACTTCAATCCAGTAATTTACCTGAAGAACTCTATATGAATATAAATGGTAATACCTACCATTGGACATTAGGGGAAGCTAAGCACTACAGGGAAGATATTTCTAAAAACTATTACACGTGGCAGGTTTCAGATAAAGAAGATCCATGTCTTCGCCATTCACTATATCGATCGCTTCATGCGTTGCTTTTACCCATGCCTCATAACGAACAACAAAAGGTGCTTAACGAACTCAGAGCATGGTCTGGATCTGAATCTATGAGCCGTCCGACTCATCGACCCCTTACTCTTGAAGAGGTAGTTGAGTTAGTAAAAGGAGACTTACTCGAAGTGGGCTCTCACTCTCTGACACATTCAAATCTCGCCACAATCTCTACAGCAATGCAACGGGATGAAATAAAACAAAGTAAAACCTTTTTAGAAGATATCTTAAATAGAGCGGTGAACAGCTTCTCATATCCATATGGCTCATACACAGATGAGACGGTCACTGTCGTAAGAGAGGCTGGATTTGTTTGTGCTTGTACCGTCAATCCAGGTGTTGTTGAATTAGACACTGATCAATTTCAGTTACCCAGAATAATGGTAGAAGATTGGGATGGAGAGGAGTTTGCCAGAAGGCTTTCGATCTGGTTCAAAGGCTAAGATATAAAGAAGGTGGCAGAGACGATCAGGCATATAAAAGAATCATTAACAGAAATAGCAATTGGAAACTTCTCGTTACTTCCGCAAGAATTCCTTCAGAAATTCAGAAATACTCAAGTCACAATTGTCATGCTTTCCCACGGACGCTTTGAACAGACGATTAACTCTGTTAAGTCATTAAAGGATAATGTCCGTATTCCCTTTAAACTGCTTCTCATCGACAACAACTCTGACGAAGAAGTAAAGAACAAACTAAAAGAACTGGCCTCGAATAATTGTTTCATAGAATTAATCTTACTGGAGGAAAATCTCGGCTGTGTTGGTGGCAGGGCATACGCTTTAGAACACGTCCATACAGAGTATGTCATGTTTCTTGATAACGATATAGAGGTATTCACGGGCACAGTTGAACATCTCCTATACAGTCTTGAATCTGATCCCGAGCTCGTTGCATCTGCAGGAAACGTTATTTTCCCTGACGGCCGCATTCATCTCTGTGGTGGAGAATATGTGATTAAAGATGATGTTCTTTCGTATTGGCTATTAGGGTCAGAAAAACAATTTGACGATCCCTTATTAGGCGAATCAGGATTATGCAAGTGGGTAAATGGTGGCTCAACGCTCTTTCGTAAAGATATCTTTCATAGATACCCATATGATTTGTCAATGAATTACTTTGAGGACCTTGAGTGGTGCTATCGTCTTAACAAGTCAGGTAAGGGTCACTTTTATAGAAGTAGAGAAGCAATTATGCTTCATCATCATAAAGCTCGATTTCAACATTTGCCTGAACCAGCACATAAAAGACGACAATATTTCATGCAGTATATTAAACCTGTTGCTTATTTCTATAAGATTCATGGGAAAATCATTCGAGATTTATCTGATTTTATCAATGAACTTGGCCACTTAGATACATCGCTTCGGATAACCCTGGGAAAAATTATCTTAGAATCAATAAATGTATATGGTGAGAATTGGTTTTTACAGAAGTGGAACAATAATGCCCTCAACCTTATTCCTCTTTTGTTAACCAAAAGCTTGATTACAAATGTTACAGACAAAGAACTTGCATTATTAGAAGTATTACTGAATTATTTTTCTGAGATGATTGATCTTTCTCCTGACCAACTTGCAGACAATGTCAAACAAAATGAGCATCGTATTGCTGAGCTTGAGCTTATCATACATGATAGGGATGTTCGAATGCAGAATCTTGAGTCAATTATAAGGGAGAACGACGTTCAGATAGATAATCTCTCCTCAGAGATAAAGGATAAGAACCTCCAGATAGATAATCTCTCCTCAGAGATAAAAGATAAGAACCTCCAGATAGATAATCTCTCCTCAGAGATAAAAGATAAGAACCTCCAGATAGATAATCTCTCCTCAGAGATAAAGAATAAGAACCTCCAGATAGATAATCTCTCCTCAGAGATAAAAGATAAGAACCT
>MHEF01000006.1:0-254 GCA_001805125.1 Nitrospirae bacterium RBG_13_39_12 | reverse complement strand
CCAGATAGATAATCTCTCCTCAGAGATAAAAGCAAAAGATACACACATAAAAATTCTCGAGGAAGAGATAATAAACAGCGCAAGGTACTTAGAAAACCTCAAAGCACAAATAAGCGAAAAAGACCGTGAGGTTTCTGATACTCAAAAAACCATAGAAGAAACTGAACACACGATACAGAGGCAAAAGATGCTCATCACACAAAAAGAGAGCGAAATTGCACGCCTTCGAGCAATAGAAAATAGCTTGGCCTGGA
>MHEF01000005.1:6628-7102 GCA_001805125.1 Nitrospirae bacterium RBG_13_39_12 | reverse complement strand
GAAGACAAAGGGCCGGAGGTGGTACGAAGAAAAATTCGTCCCGAAAATCAGCCCTATCACACTGATTGCGCTTCTCTTCACCATCCTAGTTATGTTCTCCCTCAAAGGGGAATACATTGTTCGGCTACCGCTCGATGTGGTTCGCGTGGCAATTCCTCTATGTGTCTATTTCGTAATTATGTTCCTGGTCTCTTTTTATCTCTCGATGAAGGTGGGGGCAACTTATGAACAGTCAACAACCTTAAGCTTTACGGCGGCATCGAACAATTTCGAGCTGGCCATTGCGGTGGCAGTGGCCGTCTTCGGGATCAACTCTGGGCAGGCTTTTGCAGCGGTCATCGGTCCGCTGGTAGAAGTCCCTGTGCTGATCAGTCTGGTCAATGTGGCTCTTTGGTTTAAGAGGAAATATTTTCCCTATGCTGTGGAAACCCCTACGGGCATCTGTCATGTGACTTGTAAGCCATGAAGTGAAGG
>MHEF01000005.1:6394-6533 GCA_001805125.1 Nitrospirae bacterium RBG_13_39_12 | reverse complement strand
AAAGGAGGTCACATCTCTCAATGTTCTTGTCTTACTGTTGCTTTCCATTGCAACGAGTATCGATGCATTAGCCGTTGGGTTGAGCTTTGCCTTTCTCAAGATAACTATCGCCACCCCAATTGTTATCATCGGAGTAGTG
>MHEF01000005.1:4278-6383 GCA_001805125.1 Nitrospirae bacterium RBG_13_39_12 | reverse complement strand
GTCCTTTTTTGGCGTCTTGGTTGGCAACAGACTTGGACACTTTTTTGAAAAAAAAATGGAGATGTTGGGTGGCCTTATCTTGATAGGTATTGGAGCAAAGATACTTATTGAACACCTTTAAAGGGCCTTCTTTATAGATCCTCTTCCAGAAGCAAATACCCTTTATTTTCAGAGACCGTCCTGATATTAACCTTCGATTCCCGGTGGGTCTTTCAACATCCTAGAAGTAAGCATGCCAAATGTAGCGGCAAACTGCCGCTCCTTCAGACCCCTCAAGAGCCCCCGTAACCAATCTTCGGTTTACCTCCTTCAACAATAACGGGTACTTTACGAAGGCCTCCGGAATACTTCAGCATCTCATTTAGTTTTGATTCATCAGATTCCACATCATAATAGGTTGCAGTTTTGCCATAGGCTGACCTAGCCTGATCCGTATAAGGTCAACCTGACTTACCGTAGATAATGACCTTCTCGTTCATACGATCTCCTTTCTATTTAGCTTCTAATATATGACGAATGTTCCCTCACAGCCGTACTATCACCCTAAATTCATTTTCCTGTCAAGTGTTTTACTTCTTTAGAGCCGTGCGTAACCAACAGAACAAGATCCAAGAATACAGTCTTTAAATCCATACTGAGAAGTTCTTTCTGAAATGTTGTTTTTACATTTTTGTCTCACTATACAACATTTCATCCCGCTATACGTAACATATCATGTTTTCTCTTATGATATTAGTTAGTTAAGCTCTATTATCTATTACTGTTTTGTCTAATTCAAATTCGTAATAGGTTAGATTCTCGAACCTGTTTGGACTGATAGGGATGTTTGTCATTTTAAATGCTGAAGTTGATACAGGGTTCGTCTTGTAAAGAAAACTAACGCAGAAGGGGATAGGGAACAGGAAACAGTTTAAAATAACTTTTATTTTCGATTTTATTAAGCTAAATTTAGGCAAGAGAGCTTTTGACTGCCCCATTTAGAAGTTATACTTATTAAAATTATCCCAATCGAGTTTGGAAGGAGTTGTCCGACGAGGAGAAAACTATGAAGAAGATTGGAAGGCTCCATGTACTGACGGACACAGATCTCCAAGACTGTTTTTCCCATGTAGAGCTTGCAGAGCTTGCCATTGCGGGCGGGGCCGATACGATCCAGTTTCGACAGAAGACCGGTGAAACGATTCAGATGATCCGCATTGCCGAGCAGATTAAAGCTTTATGCAAGAGGGCTGGCGTATCCTTTATTATTAATGATCGTGTGGACGTGGCAATTGCTTCTCACGCAGATGGTGTTCATCTGGGGCAGGGGGATTTCCCAATACCTCTTGCCAGAAAACTGCTGGGTGAAGGGGCTATTGTTGGCGGATCGGCCAGGAATGCAGAAGAGGCCCGGAAGTGTTTTTTGGAAGGAGCGGACTATATCGGTTTTGGCCCTGTCTATTCCACATCCTCCAAAGAGGATGCCGGTCCTGCCTCCGGGCTTGACCTCCTGAGACAGGTCGTGGAGAAGATTCCGCTGCCTATCATCGCCATCGGTGGTATTAACAAAGACAATACTCTTTTGGTGAGAGAGACAGGGGCCTATGGCATTGCAGTCATCTCTGCAGTTTGCTGTGAGAAGGATCCTGAGGAGGCGACCAGATGCCTTCGTCGTTTGCTGGAGGCGAGACAACATGACTGAGAGTGTAAGTGATATCGGTGAATTCGGGCTCATTCGGAGGATCGACGAGCTCGTGAATAGGGAGGGGATTCGGTCTGAGCGGGTCACCCTTGGAATCGGTGATGATACCGCCGCCTTCCTTCCTCGCCCTGGATATGAACTCTTGATAACATGTGATTGCATCGTGGAAGGCCGCCACTATTTACCTGAATATATTCGTCCCTTGGATTTGGGACGACGTGCCATGGTGGTCAACATCAGTGACATCGGGGCCATGGGGGGAAAGCCCCTCTATGCCCTCATCTCACTCGGCTTAAAGGCCGAAACCTCTGTTCAGGATGTCGAAGAGATATACCGCGGTTTTCTTTTGGAACTGAATCCCTTTGGTGCCTCGATCATCGGAGGCAACATCACAAAATCGGGAAATGGGATGTTCATCGACATT
>MHEF01000005.1:2890-4269 GCA_001805125.1 Nitrospirae bacterium RBG_13_39_12 | reverse complement strand
GGGGAGGTGGAGCAGGGAAAGGCTGTACGCCGTTCCGGGGCGAGGCCAGGAGATGTCATACTGGTTACCGGATATCCAGGCCAGTCGGCTGCCGGACTTCAGCTCTTGCTTCACGAGCCAGGTAATTCAATAATAAAAGAGCATCCATTAGTCAAGGTTTATAACACACCTTCTCACAGGGCCAAAGTGGGAGAAACCATAGCACAAACCGGTTGTGCCAGTGCCCTGATCGATACAAGTGACGGATTCCTGGGGGATCTTGGGCATATCTGCGAGGAAAGTGGGGTAGGGGCTGAATTATTCAAAGAGAAATTCCCCATCAGCGAACATCTCCGCGAAGCGGCTCTCAGACTCCGAGGAGACCCTTACGATTTCTTCTTGGGGGACAGTGATGATTACGAACTAATAATTACCTGCCGGCCCCAGGATGTGCCCCGGATCCGTTCCACTGTTTCCCAGTGCTGTCCTGTCTTAGTAACCGAGGTAGGGAGGATCACGGGTAAGGCCGGCGAGATCTTTTTGCTCCTCCCCGAGGGCACGAAACTTCCTGTCAAGCCATCGGGCTGGGATCATTTCCGAAAATCAGAAGGGAAGAAATAGGATGTTCAGCCAAAACATGGCCCAGAAGGCCGCGGAGAACTTGAGACGTGTTCGTGAAGAAAAACCGCTTGTTCATAACATTACCAACTATGTCGTCATGAATTACACTGCCAATGCCCTGCTTGCCTGTGGCGCATCTCCGGTTATGGCGCATGCAGTGGAGGAGGTAGAAGAGATGGTCTCTTTGGCAAGGGCATTAGTGCTCAACATCGGCACTTTAAGCCTTCCCTGGATCGAGGCGATGCAAAGGGCAGGCAGACGGGCTAACGAACTGCATGTCCCGGTCATTCTTGATCCTGTGGGTGCTGGAGCCACCCGACTGAGGACCGATTCTGCCAAACGGCTCATGGAATGCCTTTCAATTGATGTCATTCGAGGGAATGCATCGGAGATCCTTTCCCTGACCGAAAAAAAATCAGGGGTTGGCACAAAGGGAGTTGACTCCGTTCATACAGTGGATCAGGTCACAGAGAGAGCGATGACTCTCGCCAAAGAACTCGGGACAACACTTGCAATCACCGGGGTAGTAGATTTAATCACTGATGGTGAGCGGGTCTGCCGTGTGATGAATGGTCATGCGATGATGAGCAACGTCACAGGGACAGGATGTACGGCGACGGCGATTATAGGTGCCTTTCTCGCAGTTTGCCCAAATTCCTTGGAAGCGGCTGCCACGGGTCTTTCTTATTTTGGTTTGGCGGGTGAAAGGGCTGCTGGCAAGGTATTGGGACCTGGCAGTTTCCAGATTGCCCTTCTGGACGCCCTCTATGAAATGAAGG
>MHEF01000005.1:2421-2628 GCA_001805125.1 Nitrospirae bacterium RBG_13_39_12 | reverse complement strand
CTGTATTTACAAATATTTACGATTGATAGTTTATAAAAATAATGATATGGTGAAGAGCAACGATGGGATAAGCAGGTAATTCGTATATCAATTGTTCGACGAGAGAAAAGACGATGAGACTACCGTTATACCAAGTCGATGCTTTCGCATCAGAGGTATTTTCAGGCAACCCTGCAGCCGTGTGTCTCTTGGATGCCTGGCTTAATG
>MHEF01000005.1:2169-2374 GCA_001805125.1 Nitrospirae bacterium RBG_13_39_12 | reverse complement strand
GCCTTCCTTGTACGCAACGACGATGGTTTCGACCTTAGATGGTTCACCCCGGTCACCGAGGTTGCGCTTTGTGGCCATGGAACGTTGGCAAGCGCTTTTGTTCTTTTCGCCTGTCAGAAATGGCCGGAGGAAATCATCCGGTTTCGGACACGCAAGAGCGGACAACTTGTGGTAACAAGGCGGAATGATCTGCTTGAAATGGACT
>MHEF01000005.1:1490-2143 GCA_001805125.1 Nitrospirae bacterium RBG_13_39_12 | reverse complement strand
AATCCACCAACTGGGTTGTGCGAAGCGTTGCAGGTCCAACCACGAGAGGTACTCGGGTCAGCTGAAGATATTCTCGTCGTGCTGGATAGTGAAAGAATCGTTAGGGAACTCAGCCCCAATTTTACGGCCTTGGGCGAGGTCGAGTGTCGCGGTATCATCGTGACAGCTAAGGGAAATCAGTCTGACTTTGTATCACGCTTCTTCGCACCTCGAGTAGGCATACCTGAAGATCCTGTTACTGGTTCTGCCCATTGTGTATTGATACCCTATTGGGCTAATGTCTTTAAGAAAAAAGCTCTACATGCTTTGCAAGTTTCACAAAGAGGGGGCGAGTTGTTCTGTAAAGACTGTGGCGATCGTGTTCAAATTGCAGGCAAGGCCGTTTTGTATCTGGAAGGCACAATATCAATATGAATAGTCGAACCAAGGCATGCACGGGACGCTATGACGATTCGAAGCCTTGGGAACCGGTCTCAGTCATAATCTCTGAAAGTCAAGAGAAGACCTGCTAGACCCCAGTACAATAGATACAATCTCAGAGGCGGCGTGGGGCCGAGCCAAACGCTTCACAGCCTGTTGCATCCTTGAAAACCGCTCCTTGTTCGAAAGAAGAGTATCGATTTTGAACGACAGCGCCGGCAGATTGTTACATC
>MHEF01000005.1:660-911 GCA_001805125.1 Nitrospirae bacterium RBG_13_39_12 | reverse complement strand
AAAGGCCCTTTCGTGAGCGGCCGTGTCATAGCTCTAATATCACCATAAATGACCCCCTATGTCAAGTTTGAGAAGGAGAGAGATATTTGTATATCTAAAAAAGACTTGACAGATTTGTTTTATTATAATAAAGTTTAGATGTATATAAACTATATTATATCTAAACAAATTAATTTTGGACTAATACGGAGGAAGGAATGGAAAAGATTTTTGAACTTCACGCCGATGTCTGTAAGGTTTTTTCGAATTCT
>MHEF01000005.1:262-565 GCA_001805125.1 Nitrospirae bacterium RBG_13_39_12 | reverse complement strand
GCATATGAGCATCTTGAAATCGAAGGGGGTTGTCCTGACAAGGCGGGAGGGAGTCAATATTTACTATTGTATCTCGAATGCCAAAATCATTCAGGCCTGTGATTTGATGAGGGAAGTCCTTTTGGAACAATTCCAGGAAAAGGGAAAGATGGTCGCTACTCTAAGGCGAATAAAATAAGGAGGTTGAAATATGAAAGTCTTTGAAGATCAAACAAAAAGGCTGGAGGTTGGCCAAAAGGCTGAAAATTTTCACATAGGCAACAACCTATCCCTATTAAATTTAAAAAGACATCCAATATTTAT
>MHEF01000005.1:0-222 GCA_001805125.1 Nitrospirae bacterium RBG_13_39_12 | reverse complement strand
GCTCCTGCTATTGAAAAAGAGATTTGGCAGAGGTTTAGGGCTAATGGGTTGAAGGTCTTTGCTATTGGCGTCAAAGAAAATGGTGAGCAACCATCTTCATGGGCGTCTCGGCATGGACTGACTTATCCAGTGATCACCGACCCCGAGGGGGAAATTTACAAAAAGTATGGCAGTGGTTCTGTTCCATATCATGTCATTATTGATCGAGATTTTCGGATAACT
>MHEF01000004.1:11088-16447 GCA_001805125.1 Nitrospirae bacterium RBG_13_39_12 | reverse complement strand
GGTTCGACCTCAGAAGCATAAAAGCCGTATTCTCCTTCTTCACTAAAAAGGTTTTGCTCTATACTGCCGATTGCGGTAGCATAGGCCTTATTGCTTACCTCAATCTCTTTAAAACATCCAGTGCAATGCATATAATTTAACCTCTCTTGTTTTAATCGTAATAATGAATGCTTTGATACCTTATAATTGACCTTGCTGGCACCACCCCTGTCTACCATTAGAAAAGTCAATAATCAAGTCTGACCCTAATTTTACTCTTCTTTCCTTTATTCCCTTTTAAACGGGTTGATCTAAGCGCTGTAAAATCATCTGGAGTAAATTCCCTCTCCAAACATTTTCGCGTAAGGATAATCTGCTGTCCGACAGTAAGCAATTCAATACCGTCAGCATTAACTCCGGCATCGCTTGCTGCAAACAAAGCAGTGCCGCTCCCTGCAAAGGGATCAAGAACTCTACCGGATGTAACTCCATATTTTGATAAAAATAATTCAACAAGAGATGCAGAAAAAGCCTCCTTGTATTTATACCAACGATAAACCGGCCTGGGTTTATTGGCCTGAAAACTGACAAGTTGGCGTGTCAAAGCTGGTTGGAGCTTGATTTTGTTGTGAAAGTGTTTCTCTAATTTACTATCAAAGCCATCTATTTCGGCTAAAGCAGTTTGCTGTTCAGTGGAAATATACGCCTGATTCTCAAGGTTAATATCGAGAGAATTAATCAATGTTTTCTCAAGAGGGAAAAGCGTGTTATCTTTTAGATATGTTGATGTCAGTTTCATAAAATGACTTTCATATAATAAATATAACTTGATGATAATATCGACGGATAATGTCCGTCAAGAAATCTGGATTCGAATGATATGGTACCATGCTCATTTTTCTTTGCCCACAATTTCCGCTAACCATTATAAAGACGTTTAAAAGTCAAAATAATATATAGATTAGCCCTTTTTCTTCCGTACATTTATTTAAAAATATTTCTGCGCCAGAAATCAGGAGGAAGTGGTGAACGATGTTTTATACATGCAAGAATAAACACAGCACAAGGTATATCAATTGGTATATTGAAAGGATATTTTTCTCTTGATTGATCAATAAAATTTTTAATTTTCTCTTGCAATGGTTTTTTATCTTCAGGTATTTCACGAAAATTGTTTGTAGTTATAGCAATACCATTTTTTACACTTTCATTTAAAATCTTTTCACCCCAATTTTCTGGTGGAACCCATCCTATTAAATCTATTTCAAAGTCGGCTAAGGGATTTCCATCATCGCCTATTCCTTTAATAATTCTTTGATAATATCTATTCAAAAGCTCATCTCTCTGCTTTTCATCTAATGAAAAACAAAGTTCTAAAATCATCAACAATAGATATGAACTGTTATCAGTAAACTCATATGGTTTTATAGATGTTGCTGCATATTCAGCTACTAAATCCATTCTATTTCTTCCTTCAATAAATGGTAAGTTAGCATTTCTAATTCTTCGAGTCAGTAACCGGTTCTCAAGTTCGGAAAGCCACATGTAAATCTCATCTTTTTTACCCATTTGCCAGAGAACTAACCAAATTAAAAACAGTTCTATATGATTTAAATCTATAAGAGGTCTCATTGTAGAAGGATTCGCACGGAGACATTTTATTAACCAATCTACAGACCTACGTACCCAGTTTGCAATCATCTTCTTTCCTTCATCATTCTCAACTCTAAAATCCTGTGGTGATAAGGTTAAAATACCGAGTCTCCCAAGATGCCAGTAAGCTATATAAGCATCATTAATAGGCACAAGACCCATAGCTCTCTTTTTTGAATGTAAACCATGTTCAGTAATTAAAACAGGAGATATTTCTATAAAGTATTTCTCAAGTTCAACTATATATAGCTGAAGCCAAATTTGAATTACTATCTCTTTTAGTTTTCTGTTGTTTATAGACCTGTAACATTCCCATAGTGATAACAACGCCCATTCAATCAAATCGATCCACCCGGGGTAGGAATCTGGAGAATCCTTTTTATATTTGTATAATATAAATAATGAAACTGGAACTAGTCTTAGTTTTCTTTCATCGATAGGATCTCTTAATAAAGTTTTAATAAAACTCTTCCAGTTAGGTATAAGTTGTTGCTCCCATTCTATTGAGCCAAAATGAAAATCAGAAACTTGAGAACAGATATAATTCAACAATCCTGACAGATGCTGTGGTAACAAATCAGGTGAAATTAAGTTGGACTTTACTTCTTCAAATATTCTTGTGATATTCCAGCGTTCCAAAGACAAAGATATTTCATCGCCTATTTTTGAAGGCGCAGAAGCGACAAAACGATTAAATAATTCAATCCCTGCATTATCCTCATCTTTATTATAAGCAAGAATAATTTTAACTGTCTTTAATGTGGATTGGTCTACAGATGACAAGTCCGGAGTAATAGCTTTTCGCAAATCTGTGTCGAAATTAAGCTTAATCCAATTTTGATTATTAAGTTCTTCATCCTTTAATACAAAAATGTATAACTCCTCTTTATTTGGAAGCAGAAAACATAAATCAATTCCAAATTCAGCTTCTGTTTTTGTTTTTCCTGCTAAGAGTTCTGGTTGCCTGAAGAAGGGTAATCTTATAGGTATCCAGTCATTTACAAGAGCTAAGTTATAAATTATCCAATCAAAACCAATTTTAATATCATTCTTCTCAATCCTTGTCCTCTCAGCTAAACTCATAATGTAATTTGTTAAAAAAATATTTATAGAATTATTGCCCATTATTATCACCGTTATATTTGCTACTATTAAATGAACCAAATTTATATTCTATTTCTTTTATCTTTTTAGAAAAATCTTCAGTTAATTCTTTGTGGTTCATTGGTTCTGTAGAATATTTAACGCTATCATATGCAACTTTGAAATCTATAATAAGATCATATGATTGATCTAATTTGCTAACAAATAATTCTATTGCTTCGTTCTTCTTAAATATTTCTCGGTTTTCAAAAATTCTATTAACTAACTCTTCAATGTCCCATCTTTCTATTGGTCTTAGAAGCAAAGCGCTTCCACACTGTTCTTCTATATTCTTACAATGTTTCTCAAATCGGTCTATTGCCCCTCTATACCCTTCGTTACTGTTATGCGCTACAACAGCAGTGCGCCTTTTACCTGTAAATCTATCAATTTCAAGATCAATTAACATAGCCTGCTCTATTTGCTTTAAAATACCAAAAGGACCATTAAGACTATTTTGTAAAGTTCCCCGTTTAACAATATAGGAACAATAATCACCTGTCTCCTCATTTTCAACTACAACAATGTCTTTGCCTTTTTCACCAAAAGGCCCTCGGCTTGGAGACATTATAATCCTGTGTCTTAAAATTTCCCTTATATACTTTTCTATCAACGAATCCAACTCTTTATCTTCCTTTAATTTCAGTAAAATCCACCTCAAGATCGCCTTACTTGCAAAGGGATCAAACATTTCTCTTTTTCAGATTTTCAATCTGGATAGCAGCTTGGAATCGCCTTATATGTGAGCCTTCAGGGTCTATTTCTTCCAGACGAGGAAACTCTATAGAGTGAGAAAATTCCTTAAATTCTGTAGGTTCCCCCATTTTGTCCTGATACATTGTACTCCATTTTTCTCCATAAATAATGTCAACGTGTTTGGCAAGCTTACTGAAGATTGATTTTTGTTCAACACCCTCTGATAATTTTCTTGAATATTCTCTTTGCCCCTTTTCTGCTGCTTGATGAAATCCTGGGAAAGTGAAACTGTTTGCAGGCGAATTATTAACTTTTCTTAAGTTCTCAAAATACTGTTCAGCCATGTGAATGACATCATTCAAAATTGAGGACGGGTTAGGTAAGTTTTTCCAACTTGCAAGGCAATCGCCAGGATAGTTAATTGCTTGCATTAACATCTCATGTTTAAAGTCTTCCTGTAATTCTTGACTTGCGTTTCTAAATCTTGGTTCAATCATGAGAAGAAATTTTGAAACATCATTGCCCAAAACATACGGTCTTCTGACAAACTCCCAAAAGCCTAAAGATAGCCGACTTTCATCTAAACTCTCTAATTTCTCACGGTTTTCTTCAGGAAGTGAAGAAAATTTAATCTTTTGAAAGAGTAGATTGCCAAATCTTCTCTGGACATCGCTATTCGAAAACATCAAATCAGCTACAAACCAACTGATATTAGACTTACCCATTTCGGATTGCAGATAAGAATATCTGTTTTCAAATTGTTTCATTAAACCTTCTGGATTTGCCTCAATAAAGAGTCTCAGAAAATCTGCAAATGCGTTGCTATCTTCATGCAATCTATCGACCAAATAATACTCAAGGTCATTCCATGTACCGATGTTGTTCAACGGAATAGGTTGAATATTAATAATCAATTTGTTTGCGGCATTTATGTCTACTATTTTATTTTTTATAGAATCGCTTAGCATGAACAGCGAATGAACTATATAATATTTTGCCAAGTCTGAAATATTGCCGGAAGCATTGTAATCAAGCCAGCGCAAAGAAAAGTCTATGAAAAACACATTTTTCAAATTATTCATAAAGCATCTATGCAAAACATTAAACGCTTCTGTTACTTCATCCTGAGACCCTTGAATCATCTCTGACAATCTTTCTTCTAGTTGGTTAACTGATATTAGACCTCTCCAAAAAGGTATAATCCATGACCTGTGATAACAAAGTCGCAATTCTAAGTGAGGGCTGTTTACAAGTATACTATCCCAATGTTTGATAATTTCTTCTCCAACTCTGCCTTCATAAAAACAAGCTCTAAGTGATCCAAGAATTATGGCTGACAGATGAAGTTTAGCCTCATCTAATCCTTCGGCAATGTATTTTTCTAATACCTTTAACCCTGAATTAGGATATTTATAAGCATAGTTCTCAATGCCCTGGAAAAAACCACCACCGGCAAGGTCTTCTGCGACTTTCTCCCTAACTAGAAGAAACCATGATGACGCAAATTCTGCCGATAATTCCATCTCAGAAAGAAAAAAAGGCAGTGCCTGGACAACTGCAAAAAAATTAACTCGCTTGTCATGTATAAGACAGTTTAATAAATCTTGCAAATTGTCTTTATCTAAGAGCTTAAAAGCTTCTGCAAATAAAAGGCCGGAAAGTTTGTGGCTTATTGGTTTAAATCCGAGATATGACTGAAATGCAGTGAGTTTATCATAAAACTCTGAGCTAATTGGTACTTTTGAGGAAAATAAAATTTTTAGTATGTCAACAACTTTGTCTCTATTATCAAAAAGAAAATCTACTTCCTTCTGTATTTCTGATTCTGACATACGGGCAATGCTCTTCAGGTCTTCTTCCGGTTTCCCTTTTGCAATTGATTCGGCTA
>MHEF01000004.1:2556-10910 GCA_001805125.1 Nitrospirae bacterium RBG_13_39_12 | reverse complement strand
GTTTCTAAACCCGGTCATCTTAATCATCTTTCCTGCAAGTGGCTTAGTGATAACCTTTTCCTCTACGAGGGTTTCGAAGATATCTGCCTGCGAGCCCGGTGTTTCCCATCCGGAATCGCTAATTATATGGGCTCCAATATCTATACATGATTGAATTGCCTGAATGAGATTAAACAGGACGATGCTCTGGAGATCCCTATCTTTTCTAAACCCCTCAATTCCCAAGTCTTTTTTCTGCCGTATTTGTTTAAGATATGACTCAGCTTTCTCAATTTTTCTTAAAATAAGCGATTTATCGACCAATCGTTCTCTCCTTGAAACGTTTTGCCACAGCCTTCAGGAAAATATCTTCGATGGGTTTGAAATCCAGATACTCTGTAATTGCCCTTTCAGTGAATCTAACTCTTAATCTTCTATTCCTGTCAAAAAGGATTTTTCCTGTCTTCAGAACCTGATGTTTAAGAAAGGGTGGGGCGGTGTTTAAGATTACAATATCCACAGGCCGCATCGAAAATGTGGGTGAAGCAGCGTAATACTTTTTCTTGAAGAATTCAAAATTTCTCCTCTTCAATCTGGATTCATCCACAAGTATTCCAACATCTATATCACTTTCTCCTGTCTTCCTGCCTTTAGCATAACCTCCGAAAATATAAAGTGCCGATACCTCATCCCTGTTTTTGAAATAATGAACAATTCTTTTTATGTCTTTGTCGTCCTTCACAGCTCTATTACACTTCTATAATCCTCAATTATTGTTTCAAGACTTATGCTCATAAAATCTTCACAAAGCTTCTTCTCTTCCTCGGCTATTTCCTTATAAATATTTTCTATTTCGCTCAAACTTTTTCCCATTTCTTAGTAATCTCCCCTATCCCCTCTTTAGGAAAGAGGGGGATGCCTATATATATTACTCTTATCCGCATTTCGTAAATCCACAGTTGTGGCAGACGGCGCAACCGCCTTCAACTTTGTTAAAACAATCCTTTAAAATCCGAATTTTAAAACAACTAATATTTATATTATTGTGCATTTTAATCATGGTTCTGCATAACTCATATCTCAATTACTACCTCTTCACCAACTCAACTCTTCTGTTTTTCCCTCTTCCTTCTTCGGTAGAGTTGTCTGCAATTGGTTTGTCCTGGCCGAAACCGGCAGCGCTCAGACGGGACGCATCAATTCCTTGTTTGACAATAGCTGAGACAACTGCTTTTGCCCGCTCTTCTGAAAGGATTTTATTCTTTTTAGCGTCTCCTACATTATCAGTATGCCCTTCAACGCCGATCTTGAGATCAGGGTTATCCTTCATAAGAGAAACGATCTGGTCTATAACATGCTGGGATTCAGGTTTGATTGTTGATTTTCCGGTATCGAAGTTTATATAAAGGGTAACATGTCCCGCTGTATTCAGGGCATTCAGCATGTCTCCGGCAGTGACATCCTGTTTCATTGCCTCTCTTTCGATCATCGTCAGTGTGTAGTCATTGCCACCATTACAGGTAGAAATCTGTACCCAGATTTCTTTGCTGTCTTTTCCGATCTTTGCTGTCACCAGACGTCCTGTCCCGCAAAAATTCCCGTTCTCGCAACTGGCCTCCCAGGCATTGCCCTCATATAAGACCGTCCCCCCAATGTTTCTGACTGCGTTTTCGTAATTCCTGCTAATCTGAAGATCGCTTGCCTTCGTGGCATTCTCATTGATTTCGTAATATACCTTGGAGTATCTCCCATCAACTGTCTTTAGTGCTTTGCCATCGCAGAACCGGAATGCTTCAAATTCTTTTTCTTCAGAATCAGTGATTTGATAATTGGGCATCCTCGATAAATACGGGTTGTCTTTGCTTCCTTCAATATCTTCTCCGGCAAAAGCGATATTAAAAGCAACAATCAGGCAGACGAAAAAGATTATTACAAGTTTACCTGTGAGGTTCATGTTCTATAACTTCTTTATATTTTTTAAATAAGTTCCCCTAATTCCTCTTTTCCGCACTCAGGCGGATTTGCCGAGGCGAAAGGGAAAAGAGGTATGCCTATATTAAAGATTACCCGCATTTCGTAAACCCGCAGTTATGACAGACGAGGCAGCCGCCTTCGCGCTCGATGGCGCCGCCGCATTCGGGGCAGGCGCCCATTATCATGAGCACTTTCTGCTTGTCACCATTGCCTTTGTCACCCTCAACACGGTAGCTCTCGAGTGCCTTTGCTATGGCGTCAGAGCAGGAAAGTATTCTCCCTCCGCTGTGCCATGCAGGTTCATGACAGGAAATGCCTTTCAACTGCCTGATGATTTCCTCAGGCTCTAAATTCGCCCTGAACGCGAGCGAGACAAGCCTGCCGATAGCCTCTGACTGGCTTGCAGCACAGCCGCCAGCCTTGCCCATCGATGTAAAGAGTTCAAAGGGATGTCTGTTCGCATCCTCGTTGATGGTAACATAGAGATTGCCGCAGCCTGTTTTCATGAGTCTTGTTGAACCCCTTATTAACTCCGGCCTTTTCTTTGGCACAACCTTCTGCGGTACCTCTGCAGCCTGCTGCTTCTTTTCTTTCTTTCCTTTTGTTAATACCTGCTTTTCTCTTGAACCGTCCCTGTAAACAGTAACTCCTTTGCACCCAAGCTCGTAGGCAAGCAGGTATACTTCCTCCACATCTTTTGGTCTTGCCTCATGAGGGAAGTTCACGGTCTTTGAAACAGCATTATCAACGTATTTCTGGAATGCCGCCTGCATGGTAATATGTTCCTTGGGTGTAATATCATGCGCTGCAACAAAAACTGCTTTTACGTCATCAGGTATCTCTTTGAATTCCTTTATTGAACCCTTCTCTGCAATCTTTTCCATAAGCTCCCTTGACCAGAACCCTCTGTCCTTTGCAACCTTTTCAAAATAAGGGTTCACCTCTATAAGCTTTGTGCCTTCCATGACTGTCCTCACATAGGAGACTGCAAAGAGCGGCTCTATCCCGGATGAACAGCCTGAAATGATCGAGAGTGTGCCTGTCGGTGCTATAGTTGTAAGCGTAGCGTTTCTCAGCCTTATCTTTTCGTCATAAATACTCCCCTTGTAATTCGGAAATGTACCCCGTTCCTCTGCAATTGCTGCTGATGCGTTTCTGGATTCTTTCTGTATGAATTCCATTACATTTTCTGAAAGTTTTAGAGCTGTGTCGGAATTATATGGGACTCCGAGCTGTATGAGCATGTCTGCCCATCCCATCACACCGAGCCCTATTTTCCTGTTAGCCCGCGTCATCTCTCCTATCATCGGAAGCGGATATTTATTGACATCAATGACATTGTCGAGGAAATGCACAGCCTTCCAGGTTATATCCCTGAGTTTTTCCCAGTCAACCTTAATGCGCTCCATCTTCTGTGTTTTATTTTCTGTCTTTACCATTTTTGCAAGATTGATCGACCCGAGGTTACAGGACTCATAAGGCAGTAAGGGCTGCTCTCCGCACGGGTTTGTTGATTCGATATGTGCTATCTGGGGAGTGGGGTTTGATGCATCCACCCTGTCGATAAATACGATGCCCGGCTCTCCGTTCTTCCATGCATGCTCTATGATAAGACTGAAGACATCCCGTGCCTTAAGGGAGTCAGTTACTTTTTTGGTCCTTGGGTTAATAAGATTATATGACCTGTCCTCTTCCACAGCCTTCATAAAATCATCAGAGAGAGCAACGGAGATATTAAAGTTATTGAACTTTGCATTGTCATCCTTGCAGGTAATGAAATTAATTATGTCAGGGTGGTCAACCCTCAGTATACCCATATTCGCGCCCCTTCTTGTGCCGCCCTGTTTCACAGCCTCTGTTGCCGTGTCAAAGACGGTCATGAAAGAGACAGGACCTGAAGATATGCCTTTTGTAGAACCGACAATATCACCGTTCGGTCTTAGCCTTGAAAAACTGAATCCTGTTCCACCGCCTGATTTATGGATGATTGCGGTGTTTTTTACTGCATCGAATATGGACTCCATGGAGTCATCTACGGGAAGGACAAAACAAGCACTTAACTGTCCAAGCCTCCTGCCGGCATTCATAAGGGTGGGACTGTTCGGAAGAAAATACAGAGAGGTAAGCATCTGATTAAACTCTTCTTCAACATCTCCAACAACCGTTTCTGACTTGCCATATTTTTCATCAGCAGACGCAATGCTCCGGGCCACCCTTCTGAAGAGTTCTCCCGGGGTTTCGATAACTACCCCTTCTTCGTTCTTCTTCAGATATCTCTTTTCGAGGACTTTAAGTGCATTCGTCGTAAGGCTGAGCCCGCTTACTATCTCCATACATCCCTCCCTTTCTTATCTTCATTTGCTCCAGAGACGGATAAAAGTTCCTGCATTTTCTCTATTACGTTTTCTCCCTCAATAGGACAGTTTTTTGTGCATATATGAGGACATTTAAGGCATTCAAACCAGTCTTTGACCCCCCTGCATAGCTCCATAGATAATTTCTCCCTCTAATTATCAATAAATTGTGTTAAATATTCAATCAGCATGAATTAAACCACAATATATTGTGTATGTCAAGTGAAAAGTGAAATTTCTATAACTTATTGTTCTTAAAGTCTTTTTTCTGTGAAATGGTTGTTGATGAGTTGTTAAAAAGAATTATTTCTAAAAAATAGTTATTTAACCCGAATAATGCAGACATTGCTCAAAAATTTATTTAACTCGATGAATTATCGAGATTATTTTTATTTATTTTATGGATAAAAATATTCGTTATACCATTAGTTAAAGGTACACTAAGGTATCGAAAAATAAATTTATTTTCAACATCTGCATTCAAGAGATTTTGTCACCCCGGCGACTCGCTGAGGAGAAATGCATATGTGCCTACCAGCTTTAAAATCTAAATGCATTTTTCGTGTTAATCAGTTACCAATTCATTACTACCTGTCCAACACTGGTTCTGTCCAGTAAATTAATTGCATCATTTTTGCAGACTGTTCTGCATATCCCGCATCCGTAGCAGTTCATGATCTCAACAGAACATTTTATATTTCTTCTGTCATATTTTATTGCGCCAAAATAACACCTTTTTATGCACTCCTTGCATCCGTTGCACTGCAAGGGGTTGATCCTCGCAACATATTCACCTTTCCACATGACTTTACCAAGCTGCATTTTTAACTGAAACCTGTAAGCCATGCAATCCCTGTCACAGTTACATAGAGCACCTATAAAGGGGGTATTAAAAGTCCAAACACTATGTGTCTGTCCCTCAACGTCGAGATGCCTTATGTATTCTTTTGCTTCTTTCGTCGATAACCTTTCAAACTCCCTAAAATCAGGAACATCTCTAAATATGTGAGTCAGGTCCATACCTATACCTAAACAATACCTTTTGTTTTCACCTGTGGTAACTTTACGGCATATGCATGGAAGCCTTACAACAGAATTGAAATTATTAAGAATATTTTCTACATCTTCGACAGGCACGATTTGCCCAAAGTGAGTTTTCTTTAGATGCTTCGTAACGAGAGGATAGACGATAAGATTATAAATACGGGGAAGCCGCTTTTTCCATTTAGATGCCTTTTCTATTTCTACACTCAGGGAATGATAAAAATTATTGAGATATGACTTTAAGTTCTTTTCAGAGTTAACCTGATGAAATACCTCTTCTGTATAATTGGTGATATTCTCATACCATTTTTTGCCTTCTCCATGTTTAATACAAAATTCACACATTTTTTAAATATTAAATGATTAAGGGAACAGATTACCTATTTTATAATTTCAGCAGTAAAGGTATAGAGTTCTGCGTCTTTCCAGGCGTCTCCAGGCAACCCTGCCTTTGCGCAAACCTGTTTCAGAAAGGTGTCTCTATCCCAACCGAACTCCGTTGCCACCTGAGGGAGAAGGAGGCCGGTATGACTGCCTTTAACTATAAAAAGTCCGTGTTTGCCTATCTGAATATTTTTCACATTTTTCAAAGGTATGAGTGGCGAAAGGACAGAGACCTCGACATCTATATCCTTTAACTCTTCCTTTTTCATCGGAGCAAATCTCGGGTCGCTTGAGCATGCTGCTACAGCATTTCTTATGACTGACTGGTAAAGAGGCATTACAGGCTGTATGTGTCCGATACATCCTCTAAGATTACCATTTGTTTTAATCGTAACAAATACAGCTCCCTCTGCCTTAAGTTTCGGGTTTTTCATTTCTACTTCAGGTACTCTTCCGTTCATAACATAACCGGTAATGGCATTTTTTGAGAGGTCAAGGAGTTCCTGTTTTTCTTCTGCTGAAAAAGGACTGCTGTAGAATCCGATAGAGGCATATCCGACCACCCTATCTTTTTCATTTGTTACATCACCGGAGTTCGCGTATTTAAAAAGAACCCCTGTGTTTGCCCCGACTCTACGTGATACTTCTATTGTAATTAATACAGGGAATCCCCCGCAAAGTTCAGCGTCACCGGATCTCAGAAGTCGTTCCGTATCCATAAATGAAAGTCTTTCAATGGCTGATATGACTTTGCTGTCCATCTGCTTTGCCTTATCATAGTCGTGATAGTGAGAAAGGTCTGTGCTTGCTACAAGCAGCGTTTTTTCATCCATTATTTCTGGCAATTTTTTTATTAGATGCTCGAATGTCTGTCTTGTGGGAGAACCTATAAGTATTGGCACTATAGTGAAGTCCTTCAGAACCGTTTGAAGGAAAGGCAATTGAACTTCTAATGAATGCTCTTTTTCGTATGCCTCAGGGTAAAACCTTACATCAGCAGCTTCATTTAAGAGGTCCTCTGCATTTTTTTCATTAATCTTAACAGTGCCCAGAGGCGTCCTGAACCCACCTTTTGTATATACGGAGGCACCTTTGAAAGCAACTTGGTGGCTTGGACCTATTAAGACAACTTTATTTATACCGCTGTCTTCAAGGTTTTTATATCCGTATGCCGCAACCTGGCCTGAAAACACATACCCCGCATGCGGTGAAACGAGAGCTATGAGTCTTCCGCTTTGAGTACGGTTTTCAACCTTAGCGAAAAGGCCTTTGACAAACTCCTTTAGAACATTTTCGTCAGCAGGATAAAATGATCCTGCCACAGAGGGTTCCTTCCCTGCCACTTTACATGCAAAAAGAAATATAAGGGCAGAGATTAGCAGAATTGAAACTCTTTTATTCATTGCCGAGCTTTCGCCAGAACATGGCTTCCTTCAGGTTCTTTTCAGGTTTTTTTTCAGCTTTCACCTTCTTGCCGAACATACTGAAAAACCCACCTAACAAAAACAACCTCAGGAAATCCCTTCTCTTCATCATATTTACCTCACTTTAATGAATATTATCATGTATTGAATTGTAAAATGGCAGGATATAGTATTTAAGCGGATGTGAATTCTGTTCCGACTTGTCGGAACAGAATTCACATTGGAGTCCTCCCTCCTGCTGAAAATAAAGTTCTTTTAAGTCCATACTCCTGAAATAGACGTGCCGCAGAATCGGCACTTATCATTTTCTATATTGTTCTGTTTAACAAAATATCCTATCCTCTCAACAATCACCCTCTTGCACTTGGGGCAGAAGGTGCTTTCACCTTCGTGTCTTATATTCCCTATATAAACGAATTTCAAGCCTGCTCCCATTGCAGCATTTCTAGCCTCTGTAAGCGTTTCCAGTGGAGTAGGCGGAAGATTTTTTAACTTATAATGAGGGAAGAATCTCGAAAAATGTATGGGGACATCGGGTCCAAGGTTCTTCTGTATCCACCTGCACATCTCACTGATCTTCTTCATATCATCATTAAGGGTAGGGATAACAAGATTCGTTATCTCAAGCCATACACCCTCATCCTTCAAAACCGCAAGGGAATTTAGTACAGGTTTCAGACTGCCGCTGCAGATCCTGCTGTAAAAATCTTCTGTAAACCCTTTCAGGTCAATATCAGCAGCGTCCATATACTTTGATAATTCTCTGAGCGGTTTTTCATTTATATAACCGCATGAATGCATTACGTTCCTTACCTTGTTTTTCCTGGCAATGATTGCCGTGTCGTACATATACTCGTAAAAGACTGTCGGCTCTGTGTAAGTATAAGCAATCGACCTGCACCCATTAGAAACTGCCTGACTCAAAACTTTATCTGGAGGCAGATCGTACGTATCCGTATCTTCCGGTCTTGCCTGGGATATCTGCCAGTTCTGACAGAACTTGCAGCTTAAAACACATCCGGCAGTCGCTATGGAAAAAGCTGTCGTCCCGGGCAGAAAGTGAAAGAAAGGTTTTTTCTCAATAGGATCAACATGAACTGCACATGGCTTACCATATACTCTGCTGTAAAGAACTCCGTCCTTGTTCATCCTGGCCCTGCACCTGCTGACCTGATTATTTTCAAGCACGCAATGA
>MHEF01000004.1:1218-2500 GCA_001805125.1 Nitrospirae bacterium RBG_13_39_12 | reverse complement strand
CATTCAAGAGATTTTGTCGCCCCGGCGACTCGCTGAGGAGAGATGCATATGTGCCTACCAGCTTTAAAATCTAACTGCATTTTTCGGGTTAATAAGAAAACGGTTTTCCCTCTCTCTGTTTTTTACGTCTATGAATTACAAGACCGCTTTTCGGAACTAAGCTTTTACAAATACACCTTTTAGACTTAATATCATCAATGCAGAGACTGTTTTAATCCCGGCAACAAACAAAAACGTATTATAGACCCCAAACAATGGCACGAATATTATTGAAGGGATGAATGCGCCAAGGAATGAACCCATTAGGTCGAGTCCATAAAGTCTTCCACCTGTCTCCGGTTCACCCATTGAAATGTTTGCTGTACTGAACTGTCCGCCTGTGATTATGCCTGACAAAAATATCAGCAAATAAAAAAGAATTTCTGACCTGAAAAATATGGGTGCTGTAAGCGCAAGTATTATGGTCATCAGTTCAAGATAAAAGAGCATTTTTAATGCTCTTTTAACATATCTTGACATGGATGCGCCTGACCACAGTCCAATCATAAAAGTCGCTGCAAGCACCCCGAACATTTCATATATATATCCGTACAAAGACTGATAGACAAGCAATACGGCAATTGTAAACGACATGCCTGAAAAGCCGGTAGTAAATACAGAATAATAGATTACTCCTTTTTTTCTCCTGAAGATTAAAAAAGAGATAGACAGAATAATAAAGCCCGAGATGGAGATAACATGCCATCCTTTAATCTTGAGCAGATACTTGAGCGCTCTGCCCTCATGAATTTCTGACCAAAGTATTAGATTATATAAATAGGCAGACGGCTGAAGGTCTGTATTAATTGTTTTTATTTTGCTGAGCCTGTTCCTTACATAATCCACACCAATGGGCGAGAATGCATCGAGGAAGATATATTGATTAAAATGTTTTGTGGTTATTTTTCTTTTGGCAAACCTGTCTTCAAGTTTTTCAGGGTCAGCATCTATCGGGGCTTCGGATGCAAACAGTACTCCATATTCCTGTGATGTCACCTTAACATGTCTGAAGGCAGATTTGAGCGAATTGTATACAGAACCGCTTGCTGTCTGCATGCTTTTCCCAATATAACCTGTTGATTGCGGTATGGCTAAAACCAGAATCCCATTTTTCTTTAACATGTTTTTTGTCTCTTTGAAGAAATCAGTTGTATAGAACCTGTTAAGATTTGCTGTCGAAGGACCCGGCAGGTTTAGCATAATCAAGTCATAAGTCATTCCTCTCGTTGTTTTTATGAACCTT
>MHEF01000004.1:0-1207 GCA_001805125.1 Nitrospirae bacterium RBG_13_39_12 | reverse complement strand
GACTATAATCCTAACTCTGCTGTCTACTACAACACCTCTGTCTTCTTTGCTTAGAAGCCCCAGTGATATATTTACTACCTTTGGGTCAAGTTCTATAAAATCAATGCACTTAACAGGGTATTTCAAAATTTCCTTCAATATTCCCGGAGACCCACCGATTACGAGCACCCTCAAAGGTAGAGGATGCAAAGTCATTGGCAGATGTGTCCTTAGTTCTATGGTTGGTACGTCCGGATATGAAAAAAGAAGTTGTCCGTTTGCATAGATACTGGATTGCTCTCTGACTTTGATAATATCAATCTCTCCGTATTTGGATTCAACTGTATGAGAAGGCTTTATGCCCTGCCATGGGAGAACGGATGTAATTTTGTAAAAACCGAAATGAAAAAGCAAAGGGATAATTAAGATAATGAAAATAACTTTTCCTTTTGAAATATATCCAGCCATTATGATATTCACAAGAGCAACTAATAAACATAATTCCATTGCACCGATCCTTGAAGAAATAACAAAGGTGAAAACTAAACCCCCTATAAATGCACCAAGCGCCTCAAGACCATAAACCCTTCCCGCAGCATTATCACCGCCTGAATACGAAACAGCTAATGGGAACTGGATACCGATTAAAAAGCAAATAGGAAAAAGGCAGACAGCAGTTGAAAGAATAGTCGACATAAGCGATACAACTTCACCCGGCTCCAGAGATAGCGCAGGTCTTATTGCTTTTATTGCAAGGGCAGTCGGCTGAGAAAATATGGCAATCAGAATAAAAGATAGTACAAATGCATGTTTAAATTTTAGCTTTCTTCCTGTAAAACTCCCCAGTGCGACATAAATAAGCCAAAAGGACAAGGTTATCCCTATATCAAGTTCATTGCCTGAGAATGTTGAAAGAAGAAGGCGCAGCGCTGTTATCTGGATGAGCATTGAGGTCATGCCCATTACAACAAAGGTTATCAGTCTACTCAGATTTCCCATTTCAATTTAATGTATAATGGAGATACAAAGATTTTACAGAAGCTCAAGCATCTTGACAATAACTTTTATCTGATGCTATTTTGAACACTCTGGGCCTGCTTATTGATCGAACCGACGACCTGTCTTATAATACAGGTCGTCGGTTCGATCAGCCCTGATATTTTAATGCCTTATTTCAATGGGGCTGTAGCTCAGTTGGGAGAGCGGTCGCATCGACAGGTCGTCGGTT
>MHEF01000003.1 GCA_001805125.1 Nitrospirae bacterium RBG_13_39_12 | reverse complement strand
CTTCGATTGAGGAAGAAATCGTAGAGGTAGCTGTCTGAGTAAATTACCTGTAATTTCAGGGCAAGAACTCTGCAAAATATTAAAGAAAATAGGCTATTTTATAGACCATCAAACAGGAAGCCATATTATTCTTAGAAATGAAAATCCTCCATATCGGAGGCTAACTAAAGAGGCTTTCAGAGATTATGATGAGGATACCTGGTTCGATGAAGCAGTAATATACAGAAGAGAAAATATCGGCACATCTGAGGAGAGGATTGAGTATCTTTGGAAAGAAGGCTTCAAGGATAGTAATTGGTTGAAATTCCAGGAGGCGGTCAAATTCAATCAGAGGCTTGCTGAATCCATTCTTGCCCCTTTAATTACAAAACTCGAATTGCCTGTAAATCTTTGGTAATAGCTTTAGTAGAATATGATACAGCTTGCGCATTAGATAAACAATGAATCAAAAATTCCCATGGAAACGTTTTTGGTGCCCTCCTGAAGGAACTTTCTCTTTAGACAAAAGTGGTTATCTTGAGAACCCTGAAGGTGAGTACGGAAAGTATTTAAATCCCAATGTTGTTAGCTTTGAGAAGATTCAGGATATGCCATGTCTTATACTTCTCGGTGAGCCTGGTATTGGAAAATCACAAGCTATTGAGGATGAAATAGACAACCTTAAGAAAGGAGTTTCTGGAGAGGATGAAATTCTATACATCGACCTGAAAGCTTACGGAAGTGAACAACGATTATGGGATGACCTTTTCAAGTCTGAAACATGGAAAAAGTTTCAGCAAGGAAAGAATAAGCTTTATCTTTTTATAGATAGTTTGGATGAAGCCCGCCTTAGAATACCGAATATAACACCGTTGATATTAGATGGGTTAAAAAAGTCTTCTATAGAACAACTTTCTTTGAGAATAGCCTGTCGAACAGCAGAATGGCTGTGGAGTTTTAAAGAAGGATTAGAGCAATTGTGGGGTCATGATAAAGTCAAGGCTTATGAACTTGTACCATTGCGATTGCGAGATGTGCAGGATGCCGCGAATATATTCGATATTAATGCAGCTGAATTCATTAGAGCTATTGATGAAAAAAATGCTGGGCCTCTTGCATCAAAGCCAATAACGCTCAATCTTTTACTTAAACTTTTTAAAAAAGAAAGTGGTTTCCCTGCATCTCAGACTGAATTATATAAGAAAGGCTGTTTATACCTGTGTGAAGATCCTGATTTAGAGAGACGTGAAATGAGCACTAAAGATGGGCGTTATTCTACCTCTGCAGAGCAAAGGTTTATAATTGCATCACGAATAGCTGCTGCTTTGGTCATAAGTAATAGATTTGCCATTAATACAGATATTATTTATGGCCATTTGACTGAAGATTACGTTGATATCAAAGAAATAGTAGGAGGAAAAGAAAAATTAGCTTCAGATTATTTTGAAGTGGCCGAAAAATCCATAAGGGAAACTTTAAACACGGGACTTTTTACTTCACGTGGAGCACATCTCATGGGTTTTGCTCATCAGACCTATGCCGAGTTTTTAGCTGCCACTTATTTAAAAACTGCGCCGATTGAGCAGACTAAAGCCCTTTTTGCTCATCCAAATGATATGAATAAAATTATTCCTCAGTTACACGAAACAATATCATGGTTAGCGGGACAGAGACATGACTTATTCACCTGGGTTGTATCTATAGAACCCGAGATTTTATTAAGGAGTGACGTTACCAGAGTAAATGACGAAACAAAAGAAAAACTTGTATCAGAGTTGCTCATAAGATTCAAAAATGAAGATATTTTCGATGACAGGAACTTCAGAGAATATTACAATAAGCTTTCTCATCCTAAGATTGCGGAACAACTGGCCCCATATCTTGTAGATAAAGGATTGTCGTTTATCCCACGTAGTGTGTCTATTGAAATTTCAGAAGCATGTAATGTGAAAAGCCTTCAGGAAATTCTTGTAGAAATTGCTTTGGATCAAATGGAGGATTACAACATAAGAGTACAAGCTGCTTCAGCAGTTTTGAAAATAGCTGATGAGGAATTTAAAAAGGAACTGGAACCTCTTGCCAGAGGTGTAGCAGGTAAAGATCCCGATGATCGACTGCGAGCTTTCGGCATAAAATGCATGTGGCCTAAGCATTGGAGCGGTATCGAACTATTGAAAAATATTACTGTTCCTGCAAAAAATATAATTGGAACCACAACATACTTTTGGTTTTTAAAATATGATGTTGTCCCAAATTTGGCTTCTTCAGTTTTAGCCCCTCAAATATCGGATGCAATTAAGATCATCATGGACTGGCCATATGAGGAGGGAGGATTAAATCCGTTATCAATAATTGCAGATGAAATAGTGACCTTTGCATGGTCTCAAATTCCGGATATGACAGTTCTCGATAGCCTGTCTAAGCTGTTTATATTCAGGATTAAGAATCACAAGCCTCTATGTGAACGAAAAGTTTGGGAAGCCATATCATCAGATCAAAGTAAACGACAACAAATTGTCAAATTTATGATTGAAAATACTGAGATTAATGAAAAGATTTGTGGTAGGCTTGCATATGGTCAAACACCACTATTATTAGACAGTGATTTTCCGTGGTTGCTTGAACAAATTGAAGCTGCAGATCCTGCAATACAAGGATTGTGGGCAGCGTATATTATGAATACTTTAAGGGAAGACCACCCGAGAGAGTGGATTGAAAATTTTCTTGACGTGCGGTTACGAATGCCCATTCTTCAGGAAAAATACCTTGCATTTTGGGAATTAGATTCCGAACACAGCAGAGATGCCAAAGAGAATTATTTTGAGAGACTTCGGTGGGAGAAGGGAAAGATAGAGAAGACTCCAGTGCCACCTATATCTGAAAAGATAGAAATGAGTCTTCGTCAAATTGAACACGGCGTTATCGAAGAGTGGATTAATCTCATTTACCATCTCTCAGTTAACCAAAGCACAGGAGAACTTAATAAATGGCCATATAATATACAGGATACTCCAGGTTGGCAAGAGTCTGATGCAGTGAAACAAATTCGTATAAAGGATGCAGCAAAACGTTTTGTATTAAATTTTATACCTGAAAGTGAAGAATGGTTTGGGAAAAATCGATATACATGGGAGATTATATCAATATATATGGCTATTAGACTTGTTGCTGAGGACAAGGAATTCATCGACAATATGCCTAATAACATTTGGAAAGGGTTTATTCCTCATATTATAGATAACCCGTCATTTGATGATCGAGAATCATTTTGTTGGCTGTTTAATCTTGCATATCAAAAAGTGCCAGAAATGACAAAATCATATTTTCAGCGGTTGTTAAATTATGAATATGAAAGAACCGGAAGGGTTAATTTCATTTCTAATTACAAAAATTGTTGTAATAGTGATTTAACTCAAATCATTACGGATAAAATAAAAACAAAAGATTTAAATCCAGAGGCACTGAGAGATATTGTGGAGTTTCTGATTGATATAAAGGTGTCTGATGTTGATGCAATACTTATCGAAAAAATTGCACAATTGAAAGAAAATAACATCTCTGACACTAAGCTGCTAACAAGATTGTTCGCTCTTCTTCTGAAACATTGGGGAGCAAAGCACTGGTCTCTTATATGGACATTTTTCCTGGAACATCCAGAGTTAACAAATGATGTCCTTGTAAATTTGGCGGATATGACCGGACTGCATGACGATATTTTTGCAGATAATTTTGAAGAGAAACAGCTATCAGAGTTTTACGTGTTAATGAGCAACAAGTATCCTCCGGAAAAAGATCCTCCATTGGAAGGCTTAGTCACTTCTCGATATAGCCTTGGTCAACTTAGAAATGCTTTATTGATAAAATTGGTCAATAAAGGTACAAAAGAAGCTTGCTTTGCCCTTGAAGATATTATTAACAAGCTACCTTCTCAACGCCCATGGATTGTCTGGAGATTAAAGGAAGCACAAGCGAACATGCTAAGAAAGACATGGATTCCACCGACCCCAGCGCAGGTTATTAACCTTTTGCAGGATCATAGTAAAAGATTTGTGGAGAGTGAGGAACAATTGTTATCAGTTGTCCTTGAGGCTTTACAGAAGGTTCAAGAGTATTATCAAGGCAAAACAAAGCCTGCTGAACTCCTTTGGAACTATTATAAAGAAGGTCATAAGCTAATCTTTTATCCAAAAGATGAGGAATATTTGTCCAATGACATTGCAAGACGCCTTGAAGAATATCTTGTAAATAAATGCATTATCATCAATCGAGAAGTTCAGATTCAAAAAGGGATGAAGACTGATATTTACATTAATGCGGTTTCACCGGTTGGAAAAACTGAGGATATAAGAACCCTAACAACTGTTATAGAAGTTAAGGGATGTTGGCATGAGGAACTTTTAACAGCTATGGAAAATCAATTGGTAAACACTTATGTGATAAAAAATGGTTTAAAAACCGGTATTTATCTGGTTGGATGGTATGTGTGTGAGAAATGGGATAATAATGATAAGCGAAAGGCAAAAACTCTAAAAATGAATATTGAAGAATTAAAAAAACAGTTACAAGACCAGGCAGATCAAATAAAGGCGGGGGTGCCAGATATTACTGATGTCAAAATGTTTATATTAGATTTATCTCTATAAAGTAATAAAATAAATTGCCTTAACAGAGGGAAAAATGTATAATTTTTCAACGGTTGTGTAACTTTAACTCGTGAATGGTAATAGATAACTCAAACAACTCAAGAACTCATTAACTCATAAACTTGAAAAAGGAGGTCTAACGGGATGAGAAAAATCAATCATAAGTCCTCCGCAGTCCTTGCTTTAATTTCACTCCTTATAGCTTTCCTGATGGTATTTTCTTTCGGGTGTGCGAAGAAAGAGGAGAAGGAGATAAAAATAGGGGCGATATTGCCGTTGACAGGTCAATCTGGACAATATGGCCAATGGATACGAGATTCGTTAGAAATGGCGCGACAAGAGATAAATAATCAAGGAGGCATTAATGGCAAGAAATTGCTTATCATTTATGAAGATGACCAGGCAGACCCTAAAGCTGCTGCAAATGCAATGCAAAAATTTGTAACCATTGAGAAGGTTCCTATTGTTTTTGGTTCTTGGGCTTCTTCTTGTGTCTTAGCGCAAGCCCCAATAGCGGAAAAAACCCATACGCCAATTTTAGCTGAAGCTCAATCTCCTAAAATTCGGGATTCAGGAGATTATATTTTTCGAATACAACCAGATTCTCGGTACTATTTAAAATATCTTATACCTTATGTATACAACAACTTAAATGTACATACTTTAGCAATTTTATATGTTAATAATGATTATGGAGTTGACCAAGCAAAAGTATTTGAGGATTATTTTAAGCAATTAGGCGGCAAAGTTGTATTTAGCGAAGCATTTGAACAGGGTACCGTAGACTTCCGGACTCAGTTATCAAAGATTAGATCATTGAAGCCCCAAGGTGTATTTATCCCTGCCTACACAGAGGCAGGTTATATACTTAGACAAGCAAGAGAGTTGGGTATCAAAACACAGTTCATTGGAAGTGCACCTCTTGAAAATCCGGATATTTTGAAGATTGCAGGTATAGGTACTGAAGGGGCCATTTATCCCCATCACTTTGATCCAGAGTCGTCTGATCCAAATGTTCAGCAATTTGCTGAGAAATATAAACATAGATTTGGCAGAGAAATAGAGGGATATGCAGCCCTTGCTTACGATGGGTTGTATGTCATCGCCCATGTCCTCAAACAATGTGGAGAAGACAGAGAATGTATAAAAAATGCAATTTATGGGGTTCAGAATTTCCCTGGCGTTACCGGGCTAACGTCTTTTGATGACCATGGTGATGTTATTAAGCCTATTGTAATTAGAACAGTAAAGAACGGGAAATTCAGAACTCTATGGAGACCGCATAGTGGTTGAATGTTAGGGTACTAAAAATGCTCGCACTTTTAAAGCAGGTATTACATAAATTTATTATTCGATTTTCGATATGGATATTGTTAATTATAGCGGCAATCCTTATTGGTTCAGCAACGTTTATCTATTACAATTCTTACATAAAAGACCACTTTACGTCCTTTTTGATAGTAGAAATAGCAGGACTTATTATTGCAATTTATGCGGCATATGAAGCATCAAATGCAGCTCAAAAGTCGCAAAAAACACAGGAGCGACTGGTAGATATCGGACTTCTTCCTACACATACAAGAAGTAAATTTGAGAGGATTTTTAATGAGCACCTAGTTCAACCCTTACAAAATCATTCCTACAAAGGAAAACCTGCTGAGATATACCTTCTTCTCTCAACGCCATCATACGGATATGGGGTATTGGGACAGAATGTTTCCTCTCTGAGGAAAGCAATTAAAGATCTTAATCAAGGCTGCAAAGTTCAAGTAATTTTCTTTTCTCCTGACGCACACTTTCACTATTGGTGTAATGTGCTTTTATGGTCTATCGCAAGAGAAGGAAAAGAACAATTTGCAATTAATTTTGCTCTTGATATTTTAGAATTCTTAAAACGAATTGAGAACAAAGAGTGGAAAATATGGCTTACTGGAGAAACAACAGTTCGTCTATTTGCTTTTTTTAACCATGAGAAATCAGAAGTTTATCTTCTTCTGGTGGATCGATTTAGTATAACGCAAGACCAGTTTGGTGATAGATTTAAGTCACGTAGCGTAAAAGTTCTTTTGCCACAAGTGCAAGAGTACGTAAGCGGAGAATATAGCTATTTTGACAGGATAAAGCAGTGCCCCTACACTTTAAAGGCTGGAGATGAAGCCGCTTTGTGTCTAGAAAAAAATGGCGTACTATTGCAACTGAACTTCCCCCGAAATAACGGACACACCGAAAGGTTAGGTTACAATACAACCTTAAAACCTTAGGAGGTGTGAAATG
>MHEF01000002.1:13227-15021 GCA_001805125.1 Nitrospirae bacterium RBG_13_39_12 | reverse complement strand
GAAAACTCTCGACCCAATTTTTTTCAAGTGATGGATCTCCTACTGGAAGTTGAATTACTGGAATTAATATTGGATTATCGGTCGAATAATAAGTAATGAAAAGATCAGTTTTTTGTCGCTGCGAGTCTTCTTTTGTGAATTTGTTTGACAGCTTATAAATAAGACCCAGCAGAACAAAAATAGCAATTACGGCTATCCCAACTTTAATAGCAAAGAGAGGGGGATTCTTCTTAGTAATCTTTATTGTCATGCTACCGTTTTAGGAAAAAGAAGATAATTATTCCTATGACAATGGCAATAACAATTATTACGGTGTTATTGTTTTTCTTGACGGTGATGTTTGTTGACCCGCTTGCTGTCTCATAAGAAGATTTTATTTCATAATCACTTTTTGATGCTTGCTCAAGAGCATTTACTGCTTTGATGGTGTTTGCCATATCTCTCGTACTATTAGCAAAACGTTGGTCAGCTTTATGATGTGAGATTTCCAGATTAAGTCTCTCGTTAAGAACTCTTTCTCGAAGAGCATTCTTTTGCTTTTCGTTCAAATCGTCAAAGGATAAGTTAAGCAATTCCCCTCTCGACTGTTGCTTTACTAAGGCCCTCTCCATTTCTTCCTTTGGTACTAATTCACGACTGTCTTTGTTCATTTTTCCACCTCCAAAGACTATGTTAATAAAAGGCTTCTTTTTTTGCTGTATTGTAACATGTATTGTTCCCTGCGGTAAGGTAATGGTATGAGTGACAGCCTGAGTATTTCCAACTATATTGACATATTGATCAATGCGCCGAAATTCAACATCGAGATAAGCGGTGCGCAATTTTGCCTCCTCTTGTTCCACTGACGTAAGTATTTTATTAGCAGAATCGACGTCACCGCCTGACAACCAAGCAGCTCTCCTTTTAAGTTCTTCGGGGAGTTTGAATTTGCTGGATTTTTCAACAATTCTATTAACAACAGGACGTAAATCTTGTTTCCAAAGTTCGGGTGATGTAGTTACATGTTCCATTGACTGTCTTTTATTCATATAGTAATCTCGTATCTTCTTGACTAATTCATATCTCTTGTTCTGAGATAGGAAGGGTGGCAAAAGATTTAAAAGGCGCTCTGCTGTTTGTCCACTGAGTTTTGTTGTGCCATTCTTCCATTTTGGAAAAGTCTTGCGGGCATATTTCTCGGCGTCATCCCCATAATCTCTGCCGTATTGACGAAATATAGATTCAAGAGCATTTTTATCGAGATTAAGAAAAATTGATTCAATATCCTGATCTATTCCGGCGAACAAAGATGTCAGTTGGTTTCTCTTATTTGTGTGATAAGCGGCCCAGTTTGTTTGACGGTGATATTTTCTGTAGTATGCTACCATGATCTAATTCTTATTTGTTTACGTACAGCAATGATTATGCCAACCTGGTTTTTTTCTGGTTCTTTAAAGAATATATCACAATAGGGAATTACTTGAAAGAGAAAATTATAAAAATCAATAAGAAATTTGTCCTTATTGATTTCTGAGAGTACTTAACAGACCTCAGTCCTATACTCCACACGTGTATTTCAAGAAATTATTCACACACTTTACTGCATGAAAATTGTAGCAGACAATGCAGGATGTTTCTCTATTTTCACTCCCGCTTGTCGGGTCGCCTCAGCGATTCTCCGATGAGAGAATCCTTCCGACTGTTCGGGATCGCAAGAAAGATTCTGGACAAGAGCCAGAATGACAGAAATAAGGAACTTCTGCAGAGACCACAGGGTGTAAAATTTATCAAACGTTTTATAGTATAGTAATGAAA
>MHEF01000002.1:12377-13206 GCA_001805125.1 Nitrospirae bacterium RBG_13_39_12 | reverse complement strand
AGTGAATAAAGAAAATACTGCAATTGTCACTTCTGCTGACAAGATTCCGAGGAAATCCGTACAAGCAGGCTCGGGTACTTCAATGCAAATACTAATTGGTTCTGATATTGCACCGAACTTCGCAATGAGGAGATTCATAATGGAACCTGGTGGAGGCATGCCCAACCACACGAACAGTGTCGAACACGAGCAGTTTATACTGAGGGGACGTGCCAGGGTAGGAATTGGAAAAGACATTTATGAGGTTAAAAGCGGTGATGTTGTTTTTATACCCAGGGGCATACCCCACTGGTATAAAGCTGAGGGCAATGAACCTTTTGAGTTTATCTGCGTTGTTCCGAATGAACCCGACCATATCGAGGTCATTGATAAAACCAGCAGTTAATTCATTATACTATGGAAGAAAACACGTCTATATCTATAGTCAGTGAAATCATGACCGAGTTTGCCGATTTGACCGGACTTTCAACATCAGGGAACGTTCCAAGACGCTATTTATGGACCGATGCTTTTGCCGTCTGTAACTTCCTGGAGATATATCATCAGACCGGTAACCCGGACTACAAGGAGCTTTCCTTGCGCCTCGTGGATATCTGACACTCTGAATCAATCAGAAACAGTACCGCTTTAATAGTATTGAGGAACCTTACCCACACTTTAAAGAAAAAGAAAGCAGGATAATTTTAGTTTGAGAATAAAAGTACGCACCCATAATTCCCTGAAGATTAATCAAGTATATCTTTTACGCGACCTACTTCTCCACTTTCCAGCCGAACCTTAATCCCATGTGGATGTACAGATGAATTCGTTAAAATATCTTTTACAATCC
>MHEF01000002.1:6458-12336 GCA_001805125.1 Nitrospirae bacterium RBG_13_39_12 | reverse complement strand
CTCCATCCCCCTTTGCTAAAGGGGGACTTGCAATATTTCCCCTCTTTGGTAAAGAGGGGTTAGGGGAGATTTTATTAAATTCAATTATCCCCCTTACTAAATGGTTACATATTTTTCAGAATTATTCACCTGAAACAGGCTCATTTGTATTATAATAAAGGTTTTGAAGGAGGAGCAATGAAAATTGCACTTATCGGCTTATCCAATTCAGGAAAAACTACGCTCTTCAATGCGCTGACAGGGCTGAATATTGAACCAACCATCTATCCGACAATTTCCGGCGAACCTAATATCGGGGTGGTAAAGGTGCCTGATCCTGAAATTGACAGGTTGTCTGAGATTTACAGGCCCAAAAAGATAACATATGCCACTATTGAATATGTTGATTATATCGGCCTGACCAAAGGCGATTTGAAACAGAACAGGAAGGTTTTTGATTTGATAAAGGACGTTGATGCGATTGTCCATGTTGTAAGAGCCTTCTACGATGAATCTGTTGTACATCCTATGGCAAGCATAAACCCTGTGAGAGATATTGACACGGTTGAACTCGAACTGGTCTTTGGTGATCTTGAATTAGTTGAAAAGCGACTTGAACGTATGAAGGAAGGGAAAAAACGGGGAAAGAAACCTGATGAAACAGAGCAGAAACTGCTTCAGAAATGCAGGGATTTCCTCATGAAAGAAACGCCTCTGAGAAACGTGGAATTTACCAAAGAGGAGATTAAGGCGATGAGGCCGCTTCAGTTTCTGTCAACCATTCCGAAAGTTATTGTTCTTAATACCGGAGAAAGGGATGACGATTCAGAGTATGCAAATACACTTGAGTCATCACTGCTGAATCGTTATCCGTCAGCGAATGTTTTAACACTCTGCGGTAAAATTGAAATGGAGATCTCCCAGCTTCCTGAAGATGAAAAAGAATCTTTTTTTTGTGAACTCGGCATTGAAGATCCTGTTTCAAACAGACTCATACGCACATGCTATCAGATACTCGGACTTATATCATTTCTTACTGTAGGAGAAGATGAGGTGCGCGCCTGGACTGTAAGGAGTGATACAAATGCATTGACTGCTGCTGGAAAAATTCATTCCGACATCGAGAGAGGTTTTATCAGGGCAGAGGTCATTTCCTATGAAGACTTTATCTCATCCGGCAGTATGCATACCGCGAGAGTAAAAGGTCTCCTCAGGCTTGAAGGAAAGACATACGAAGTGAGGGACGGGGACATCATTAATTTCAGGTTTAATGTGTAAACCCTGTTCATGCAATCAATGGAATCCCTTTCAATTTAAGCTGGCTATTTCTCATAATCAACTCGATGGCTGTATTTTATAAATGGCCTCTCAAAAATAAACCAGGATAAAACAGCAAATGACAACAGCAACACCAGTGAAAATAAAGTAACCATGCTTTTTGTTAGATCTGTATTTTGCGGCTTCTGATTCAGAATAAAGGCATGACCAAGACCAAGGAAAACCAGATGGAATAAATAAACGAAGTATGATACAATCCCCAGGCCGCGGAGGGGTTTAATACTTAAAACTCTGCTAATCGTTCTATTGTTACCCAGGATGCTAACGAGAATCAAGCACAGGAAAAAAGCTGACATACAGGTAAAACCAATCGTCATCAGCACCATGGCTGCCGGTGCACCGGGTTTACTATACAGATAAGTTATGAATGGTATTATCAAGCCGGATAAAAACATGGCAGCGAATATAAACCTGAGATTACGTGTCAAAAGACTGCGTATATTATCCTGTCTTAAAATCCATGCGCCTAAAACTCCAAAAAATAATGCATCCATTCTTCCAGGTAAAAGAACAAATCCCGCGAACGCTCCGGTTGGATAAATGAATAATAATATCGTTCGGAACAGGGGAGCTGCAATTATCAATGAAATAAAAACATAAGGCAATCTGGCCTTCGACACAAAGCGGATTAAGAATGGAAGGATCAGGTAGAATTGTTCTTCAATCGCCAGTGACCATGTAACTCCAAGACCGTTTGCACCGAATGATCCGTCATTTATCACGAAGAAATTTTGGGTAAAAGTGGCATAAGACCACAATGGCAAAGGGCTATTAAAAATCCACCCCAGAACTGGCATATTCTGCCATGCATTGGATAGGTACACTAATATAAAAGGAATGATGAGAACAAAATACAGAGGCATGATCCTGCATATGCGCCTGAAATAAAAAGTGTAATAGTAATTCTTTGCTGATCTGTTGTCTAATAAAATTCCTCCAATCAAAAAGCCTGATAACACAAAAAAAAGATCAACTCCGCTCCAGCTTAAAATAAATATTTTTTTGAAGAATGTATTAACAGGCCCCATTTCAGGTGTCGGCAAAAACACGTAATAATGCCAGATTAAAACCAGAAAAATGGCTAATCCTCTAATACCATCTAATTGTGGTATCCTTTTCATCTATTTTTCTAGTTTACAAGATATGGATGATTAAAAGGTGCAAATCTTGTCCACATTTTGACCTTCCTCTTGATCGAAGGTCAGATAGAGGTGATAATTTTTTAAAAATTATTTCGGGATAAAGAATTACCCGCATATTTATTCATTGAATAATGACCTTGCAAGTCACGAGAAACAAAAAACAAGTCCGTGCTACTAAAAAAACCTGCAATTTGTTGCATTTTGTTACTATATATGGTAATTTAACGAAGGAGTTTCAGAGTTTTTGTACTTAAAAAGACCACAAAGACTTAAAGCTTTGTGGTCTTTTTATTTGTCATCCTGAGATTTTATTTTTAAAGCAAGGAGGTAAAAAATGAGCAAAGGAACTGTTAAGTGGTTCAACGAATCCAAGGGCTTTGGCTTCATCACAAGAGAAGACGGCACCGACGTCTTCGTCCACTATTCTTCCATTCAAGGCAACGGATTTAAGTCCCTTTCCGAAGGTGATATGGTCACCTTTGATATTGAACAGGGCGCAAAAGGTCTCAAGGCAATTAATGTAACTAAACAATAATTGACGACATAAGGCCCCGTTAAAAACAGGGGCCTTATGTATTCCGAGGTAAAATGGTTAATAAACAAAATTATCTGGAAAACATGGAACTGAAGAAACAACTCAGACTTGAAGCTGGTTTGTTATCTGAACGCTTTCCTGAAGTTTCGGACATAGTAGTTAATATGACCTATTATCAGAAAGCAGTTAATCCGGTTATGATGGTACGCAATATCAATTTCTGGCCCTCACGGCATGCTTATTTCAATATGGATTGTATGATGAAGGGCTGTCTTGACGGCGGTTTTGACCTGACATCAGTTATCACCGGCATGATTAAAAAACGTAATAAGTCTGTGAAGGGAAAACTCGTTTGTAACGGTAAAAGTGATACCCTTTCCTCCGGTCATGCAAGTATTGATTACGAAATTACAATAAAGTACAACAAAAAATAACTTAAATGCCTTAATAATCCAGGGCAAAATTACTTTTTAGTATCTTTAATACATCATAACAGGAAATTACTTTTCCCCTGCAGGAACTCCTTTATTCTACTGTTCATTTAAACAATGGGGCAGGGGCCTTCATTTGATATATGATAAAAATGATTTGCCCTGCCCCTTACAGTCTCTCTCATTCAGATTAATAGTGCACTTTAGCCCTTCTGTTTTTTGCCCTGCCTTCCTGTGTACCATTTGAAGCTATAGGTTCTAATTCACTGTATCCAACAGAACTGATCCTCGCTTTACTGATGCCCCCTTCTTTGACAAGGTATTCTTTTACTGCCATTGCCCTTCTGTCAGAAAGCATCTGGTTGTAATCTTCTGTGCCTGTATAATCAGTATGCCCTTCAATTACAATCTTGATCTTCGGGTTGTTCTTGGCATAATCAATTACCTCTTTTAGCTTTGCCTTGTCTTCCTCTCTTATAACTGACATGTCAAAGTCAAAATTAACTATCACAGTCTTACAGAGATCTCTTGCCTTTTCAGCAGCCTCCTTGGCCATTTTTCTGCCTTTTTCAGTCTTGCATGACAAGTAAGTATCATAGGCTTTTTTCTTTAATCTCTTTGCAGCTTTATAATCCTCAGGACATTCCGTGTCCCTGCCTGCCTTTTTAGCGTCTTTTACAGCCTTATCAGCTGCAGGCAGTTCTTTATGGTAAAACAAAACACCCTTTTTGGGTGCGAATTCCATGCCTGCACAGCCGATGATCAGACTGAATGAAAGCAGAGCAATTACAATAAAAAATCTTTTCATAACTGTTATTTTCATTTTAATGCCTCCTTACCAAAGATTTTAAGTGAATAAAATCCCACCGATATTTCGGTACTTTTTACTGTTCACCCCCCTCCATTGAATACATAATATTCTTACAAGAAAAGACTCTTGACAAGGATATGATTAAAAATTATATCACATATATGAATATATTAAAAATCTTCTTGAGGATAAGTATTCCTTTTTTAGGATTTTGTAAAATATGCTTGTTTCCGTTTTATCAATTTAATTCTTATCCAATAATGAGTTCTGGAAATCCTGCGTTTTCCAATAAACTCCTGCAAAAATCATACTGTTCCGAGGAGACTAAAAACATGACACCATTTTTAGCTCCACCGAATAATATACTCATAATGCTTTTTCCGATAATCGGCGTGATTTCAAAAGTATAATCAATATTCGCTTCATCAAAGACAGATTCAACCTTTTTAGCATCGCCAAGTTTTGAAGCCATGCAAATAGGAACAAGGTCTTTACCTTCTAATTCTTCAGGCAGCCGTCGTGGCATATTGTTTTTCTAAAATCTCTAATTATCTTACACCCAAATACAGCAATATAATTTTTCATTGCTATTGAAAAGAAGCAATCTCAATGTTTCCGCAGGATTGCCATGCCCCTAAGCGAGTTCGGGACTCGAAAAGACTCTGTTTTATATTCTATCATCTTATCAGAATCTGTGCACCGGGACACTGTATTTTTTCTTCCTGATGTAAAAGGACCTGCGGTAATTATATTGTTAATGAAAATTTCTATATGGTATGCTTAATTAAATAAAAAACAAGGAGGCTTTTTTGCATATAATGGGAAAAGTAAAAATAATTAAAAAGATAATTTGCAAACAGATGAAATTCCGTCTCCTGCCTTTCGCAGTCTGTGTCTTTTCACTTCTCTTTTTCCAGTTTTCACTTTGTTCTGTTTCTATCTCAGCCTCATCCTGTAAGGAAGACATAACAAAAATACAGAAAGCATATGAGAACATCAAAGATATAAAGGGTGGTTTTGTTCAGAAAAGCCATATAAAAGACCTCAAGCGTACTGATACGTATGAAGGTGAGTTTTTTATAAAAACGCCTCTGAAAATGAAATGGGATTATAAAGGAGACATGGCGCAGGAGGTTATTATCAATAACGGCGACATATTTATATACCAGAAAAAAGAAAAACAGGCATTCAGGGGTAAATTTGATAAAGATACATATGGCCAGGCACCGATCGCACTATTGAACGGATTTGGAAGGATTAACGAAGAATTCCACGTATCGAAAGAAAAGGACCGTCTGATATTGAAACCCAAAAACCCGATGGGAAGTATAATATCTGTTGAGATAGAGCCTTCTGAAAATGAGTTCCCCATAAATTCTTTTACCATAAATGATTCCCGTTCAAACAGGGTAGAGATAGTACTGAAGGATGTAAAAATTAATACAGGACTAAAAGACTCTTTGTTTGAACTTTCATTGCCAAAGAGCGTAACTATATATCAATAAAATATCTGATGCTCATCCTTGGGATAGACACATCGTGCGACGATACATCAGCCTCTGTAGTTGAAAACGGGACAAAGATAATATCTAATATTATCTCGAATCAGACAGAGATACATAAGAAATACGGCGGCATTGTC
>MHEF01000002.1:4632-6419 GCA_001805125.1 Nitrospirae bacterium RBG_13_39_12 | reverse complement strand
CCCATTGTTGACGAGGCTTTGAAGGTCTCAGGTATTAATTTTGAAGATTTATCAGGGATCGCTGTATGTCACGGCCCCGGTCTTATAGGCTCTCTTCTTGTAGGCTGCTCCTTTGCCAAAGCAATATGCTATTCAAAACAAATTCCGCTCCTTGCAGTAAACCACCTCGAGGGACATATATTTTCGTCATTCCTGAATAAGCCGTCACCTTCCTTCCCGTTTCTGGCTCTAATTGTCTCTGGAGGCCATACATGCATTTACCGGGTTAACGGCTTGGGCAAATACAAAGAGCTTGGAAGGACAAGGGATGACGCTGCAGGTGAAGCATACGACAAGATATCAAAAGTCCTTGGTCTCGGTTATCCCGGTGGTCCTGCAATAGAGAAATTTGCACGGGAAGGGAATCCAAAGGCAATAGATTTCCCGAGGGCATACCTTCCCGAATCTCTTGATTTCAGCTTCAGCGGTCTTAAAACCGCAGTTTTAAATTTCTTAAAGTCAGAATCAATCAGCAAAATTTCAGGAGCAGGCAATAATTTTAATACATCAGAATTCTTCAATCTGCAGTCTGCATTAGTTAAAGATATCTCAGCGTCATTTCAGGCATCTGTAGTAGATGTACTCGTGAGGAAGACAGAATGGGCCGTCAAAAAGGAACATATTAAGAGTGTCACATTGACAGGCGGGGTTGCTGCAAACAGCGAGTTAAGGAAAAGGATAAAAGAAATGGGAGATGAAAGGGGAGTGGAAATATTTATACCGCCTGTATCTTTATGCACAGACAATGCAGCCATGATTGCAGCATCCGGATATCATCATCTAAAGTCGGGAAATATCGCAGGGCTTGATCTGAACCCAAAAGCATATCTGCCGCTTTAAAAATTATTTCAGCTGTTGAGAATCCCGATATGCATCGGGATTGATACCTTTTCGCCTCGGCGTCTCCTCGGCGACCCGCCCGAGGCGGGAATCCGCCTGCGTGCGGAAGTGTACCTTTAACTAATAGTGTAATGAATATTTATATCCATAAAACAAATAAAATAATCTCGATAATTCATCGAGTTAAATAAATTTATGAGCAATGTCTGCATTATTCGGGTTAATATAGAATACAAGGAGGTTTAAAATGAAAAGATTAATCACAGGATTATCAATTTTGTTACTTATCGCAATCGGGGCTGTTGCCTATGCAGAGGATACCGGTGGAGGCAGGAGCGGATTGTATTGTCCATACTGCGGACATTATTTAGGACCTCGTGGAGGCTATCACGGCATGGGCTCAGAAGATGCAGGCAGTCAGGGCATGATGGGCAAAAGTTACGGCATGGGCTCCAGTATGATGGGGAGCAGCTACGGAGGTTATGGCATGGGCCCTGGAATGCTTGGAGGAGAAATGATGGGACCCGGATATTACGGGGTAAACAGGGCTTGTCAGAAGTTCCTCGATGAAACTGTCGGGCTCAGGAAAGAACTATACAATAAAAGGTATGAGTATAACGAGGCTTTCCGCAACCCCAAAATAGCTCCTGAAACTACTGAAAAATTGCAGAAAGATCTTAGTGAAGTTGAAAAGAACATTTATTCAAAAAGTCCCCAGGGATGCACATGGTAGAATAGTTATGCTTTGGTGATAGACAGAAAGAAGTGTATCTTTTACAGTTTGATTTTTAAATATATTTAACACTTAATAATATCTCTGTAATCGTTTTCCTCTAAATTAAACAATTTTATCATTATTTATCCCTGCTCTAAGTAAGATATGTCTTAACAAGTTTCAGTCAATCCTT
>MHEF01000002.1:0-4622 GCA_001805125.1 Nitrospirae bacterium RBG_13_39_12 | reverse complement strand
TCTGCCAAGTGCCAGATTAAAAAAATAGTTGTTAGCTAAAATTTAAAAGTGAACCGCTTAAGGATTAAAAGTGAACCATATTTTCTTTAAAAATATGGACCTTATTCATTCTGACCTTTCTGCTGCTGGAGATACCATAAACAAATGTCATAACAATTGCTGGTCATTCCGACTTGTTCGGTCGCCTCAGCGACTCGCCGAGGAGAGAATCTTTCTTAACGCTGTTTCCCCTTTGTCATCTGATAAGAAGGATTCTGGACAAGAGCCAGAATGACAATAAGACAACATTTCCATATAAATGTAAAATTATCTTTATTATTATGAATGGTGTGTTCACTTTTAATTCGTAGTCGACACAGATTAAAAATAGTTTGACATTACAGGAGGAGTCCAATATGATATTTTCATAAAATCAGCCTTAGTAAATACACACAAACTTTACTTCAATCAGCAGGAAGATAATTTATTTTAAAAAACAGCATATAACTACTTATATATTTAACATGGTAAAATATAATCCATGATAGAAAGCAAAGAAAAGAGAAGAAAACATAAAAGATATATACTCGATGGAATTAATGGAAACGTTTGCTTTTCCTCAGATTTGAAAGTCGTCAACATCAGTTTTAACGGGCTGGCTATAGAAACAAAAAGATGGCTAAAGTTAGACAGAGAATATATCTTCAGGATTGTTTACAAGAAGACTTCTCTAATATTAAAAGGTCGTATAGTATGGGCTTTTTTGACACAAGGAAAAAAAATAAACAGTGATTTTGTTCCCGTCTACAAGGCTGGTGTTAAATTTAGTGACATAATAAGCAATAATGCGTGCGTGGTGTCTAACTTCAAATCTTTCCTGCTTGATAAAACACCTGTTAATGCATTTATAAATAACGGGGAACTCTGATAACCTGCAAAATTTCAATATCTGTTAACCCAAAAATGCAATTCACGGTAGGCACATGTGTAGCAAAAGCTCTTGAGCAGCACCTTTGTGAGCGGTTTAATGACTCAGATAACGTGCACGTTTTCATTCATATCGTTTAAATAACCATTTATGCGCAAATTCTGCATTCAAGAGATTTTGATGCATATGTGCCTACCAGCTTTAAAATCTAACTGCTTTTTTCAAGTTAATAAAACTCAATTCTATACTGATCCTTATATTTCCAATCTGTCCCATTTACAAACGGAATATTCATGGCAAAACTTCTTTATGAATGAGCCTTTCCTTATGATAAACACCTGAAGAAGTTACGTCTGATATCATATAAAGCACCCCTGCTACCAGCAGCACAACAAATAAAATAATAAAAAAAAGTTTTGGCTTCTTAAAGAGTAAAATGACAAGCAGCAACCCTGTAGCAAGAGTAACGGGCATATTATCACGAAAAAAGAAAAAGATGCTGTATAAAAACGCCAGGAAATCCATAAAGATCCTTACCTCCTGCTCAATGGTATTCTACCATAACACAGAATTTATCCAAAATTATTCATTAATCAAACTTTTTGGACATATGAAAACAATATAAGGCAGGTTTTTTGTGTGTCTTTATTTTTTGTGTTCCGATAAATTCAGGCTTTCAATTTTCTTTTCTTCAAAATAATTAAACCTGCGGCTGCGGCCAGGAACATAATTACACTTATCCCTTGTGACACAGAAAAACTGGGTGTAATAAAACCCCTGCTGACATCCCCTCTGAAGAATTCAACCACAAACCTTAATACAGAATAAAGAAGCAAATATATCATAAAAAGCTGACCATCAAATGACTTGTTCTTTCTAATGATTATTAGTATAAAAAAATTCATAAATTCTCCTGCAGACTCATACAGTTGTGTAGGGTGCAGTGGTATCCCTATTCTCGCAAGGCTTTCCGGGTCAGAAAATGTAACGGACCATGTAATCGATTCAGCAGGTTTTCCATAGCAGCAGCCCGCAAAAAAACACCCTATCCTTCCGAGTGCGTGACCGATTGCGATTGAAGGTGCGAACAAATCTGCTGTTTTCCAGATGCCAAGGCTGTTCTTTCTCACATACCATATAGCAGTCGGCACTGCAATCAATACGCCGCCATAAAAGACAAGCCCGCCTTCCCATATCTTGACAATATCCAGAGGATTCTCAATGTAGTAGCTGAAATTTAAAATAACAAAAAACAGCCTTGACCCTATTATGGCTGCAAGCAGTATATAAAACCCCAGGTCTATTATCTTATTCGGGGGTATACCTTCTTTTCTTGCCTGCCTGACAGCAAGACCGATGCCAAGAAGAAACCCTGAGGCTACAAGGACGCCATATGTATGTATTGACAAAGGCCCGAATCTGAATAGTACAGGATGCATATCTGATTATAATAGCACAGGAAGCAACCTGCATTCAGATTTATGAGAAAGATTCTCATTGAAATTTGAACAGCTAATTCAAGGATAACACCTACTTATCTATAGCTATTAAAGACTGGAACTATTGATGATTTACAAGAGGAAATAAGCATGTAACGACTTAAATAACCCGCTGGTGCAACCAGTAAGAATGAAAAACGTGCCACGCTTATTACCAGTCGGGTTGATTTTTTTGTTAGTAGCGCTATTTCATTTTTCTATTTCTTCTTTAAAAATAGTTTGCCCTTGCAGTAAAGTTCGTCATGATACTTTACGACTGCTTTTGCAAAATCTACATTTGAATAATTATTTGAAAGCAGATCAATATAATAACACCAAAAATCTTTGCTGTTTGTAAGTTTTGTTATCTTGTGTGTACTTAAGCAAAGCATTTTATCTTGGAACGATGAAAACTTATCTGGTGGATTATCAGAAACAAAATTTACCGTTGCTTCGAGCGACGCCTGAGCTAATCTGACACAGTCAAGGGCAGCTCTCGGCCTTACAATAGTTCTTGGTAAACTAACTGTGCCATTTTCTCTAACGTCAACATACATAGCTTTTTCACGCCCACGTTGCAGATGAGACGCTAACTTTATGTAATGCTGAATGTTTTCTTCAGTCAGTTCTTTCTGTCTTAGGAGACAAATTAAAGAAGAAATGATCTTTGACGAATGATCTTCAAACTTCTCTCTAATCGCTTTTTGAACGCTTGGGCTTCTCAAATTGCGACCTCTTGAAGAAAAAGCTGTATAACCTTTCCCTGTTTCTTCCAAAGAAGCGCAGCCGACAAAATAGGCTCTCGCATAATGTTTATTTTCGAGTAAAAGAGTAGCTTCCACAAGAAGTTCAGACGAATTCTCAAAAGAGTATTTTTGATATTCCTCAAGTAATCGTTCAGTAATTTTATAGTTTCGGTTCTTATGCATTTTTGAGAATAATAGGGTCACCCATCATGACTCCCTGACTCCCAATGAGACAATTTGGTGGTGGGTCAGTTTAGGGATTTATTTAATTTTTAGTGTAATTCACATCCGATGCAGTATGCGTTTCAAATGTGGTGTTTTCCTCAACAGATTCGACTCTATTAATCATCTGCGTAACAGGCTCGTTTGCATTTATAGGAATGATGTCCATATACGGATGCTGTTTCTTGAAAACTCTAAATACCTCATCAGCAAAAGCTTGTCCAATAGAATCAACTTCCCTAAAATCAAAAAGTACAGTCTTAAATCGGTCTATTCTTTCAAGAAGCCGTTTGGCTTGAGATCGTGATATTAATTTTTCATTCCCGTATTGCGCTAATCGAACTGGGACTACTGTTTTAGTAAATCCAAAGTCACCTTCTAATGAAGTAAATTTATCAAAAATTTGTTTTGTTTCTCGGGAAGTATTATTTCTTAGCTTCATACAAATAAGAGTACCAAGATGATTTTTTTGACTTTGTAGTATCCAATCTTCATCTTTCCCGTAACTATGTGAAAGAAAAACCTCACCAGACAATATGCTAAATTCATCAAACATTCTTGAGGTAAAGAAAATTCCCTCTCCAGTATGATTATCTGGATCGGTAGTCAATTTGCCTTTTGTTAATTCGAGGACAGCATGACGCTCATCGAGTAGGTTCATTCCTTGTTTTATTTTGTTAAAAATTCCAATCCCAGTATCCTCAATATACATTTCCGTTGAATATGCGGTTTTTTGAATAGTGATCTGCACATTCTTACTCTCTGAGTGATCAATAACATTGTTGAACATCTCAGTAAAACCATATTGCCAAATAGCAATTGCATTGTCAGGCAACAGCCCTATTTTCTCCCGAACGATAGTTCTCCACACAACATCTTCACGTGATTCAACCCCCAATGCAATAGATAAACTCCAAGTCTCTTGAGGATGCAATTCATAAACTCCTTTTTTGAGATGAACTAAAGTACCTTGTTCTTCTAAATGCTTGATATGCTTATAAACTGCTTGACGGCTAATTTTGAATTTTTCTATGGTAAGAGCTATTACATCTTTTGATTTATTCTCGATACTTCCGAGAATAAAGTGTCTTATTTCTTCTCCTCTTTTTCTTAATCTGCTCATTGTTGTAAACCTTAACTGTATAGATTGTAAACCTTTAGGGTAATTATTGTCAACCTTTCCATTGTAAGTATTTGATTTAAATAAGATTTATAATATCTTCGACACTCCATAAATTATCTATTAAGAACTTCCGGTTATAATCCTCA
>MHEF01000001.1:7002-9497 GCA_001805125.1 Nitrospirae bacterium RBG_13_39_12 | reverse complement strand
AGAATGATAAATCATACGATAGCCTAATATCTTTATAGGACAGGGCATACGAAGAATTTGCAGAATATGCAGTACTGGTACTGTCTATTTTTCTTTCTGAGAGATGGTCATAGTTACTTTCCCTGTCAAATTGTAATGATAGGTATGGCAAATCTTTCGGCCTTATATCAAAACGTGAATAATAAAAATCTGTGGTATTCCTGCTCTCGTTTTTCAAGTGTGCTGTTGACCATCGTTCGAGGCGACGGTAGCCTACACTGAAATTGTACACCGGATGCTGAAAAGCAATTTCCAAAGCCGGCTCTAATGCCCTCTGGTAAGCGCTTGTTATATTTCCTTTAAGGTCATCAGTATGTGAATCGCCTGATAATTCCCTTAGATATAAATGATATGAAATATAAGGATTAACAGATTTGTCGAAATTAAAATAAAAATTTTGAGAAAAGTTGTCAGAAGTCTGTGTCTTTTCACCTTCCTCCAACTGTTCCGAGCTGTTATAATTCAAACCCAGCCAGGCACTGGGGCCTTCCGCAAGTACAGGAGTATTAAATATTGCAAGTATTACTACTATGATAAGCCATTGCAAACCAAATTGAAGATTGAAGATTGAAGATTTAAAATTGTAAATTGTACTTTACCTCTGCTTGCTTTTAGCTGTTATTAATGATTTTGTACTCTCTTCAATGTCATTCCTGCGGAAGCAGGAATCCAGTTCCTGTTCAGCAAGCTCCCTGCTAAAATGTAAACATTGCTATACCATAGGGTCTTTTGCCCACAGGGATAATCCGTTCAACTCTTTTTGTAGTTTTATCTATCTCATATACGTTATCCGAACCCCTGTTGACTACATATATCTTTCTGCCCTCCGGGTCTAAAAGCAGCGATCTTGGAGAATTCCCTACTGTTATTGAACCAACTACGGGGGATAAAGCCATTGTAGTCTTAAAACTACTGAACACCTCTGAAAAGGGCCTGATAATCATTATCTCGCCCGGAGCATCCTTTAAAAGAAAAATCCTGTCTAAATCAGTGTCGGTAATGACTCCTGTTACAGATGTCCCCACATTTGTAATAGCACTTACAGATGCAGTTGTATTCCCCTTAGTAATCTGCAAAATATCTATTACAGAAAGAGCGTCATAGTTATAGTTTGCTACATAAACCTTTCCCCGCTGGTAATCCACCGCGAGTGCTATGGGATTCCATTCCACATTAATATTCAAGACTTGATCAGACCTGTTACTTTGTATATCCATCCTGATCACGGAGATGTCCTTTGAATTTTTATTTACAACATACACATTGAAAAATTTCTCCCTATAACTCCTCAAACTGTTCAGGTCATCGAAACTGAGAAACCTTGTTCCTGAGATACTTTCTATCGGCGGATCCACTGCTATAGCAACAGGCCCGTCTCCTACATTTATTTTTTCTATTTCCAGATTGGTCAAAACATCAATTACAGATACGTTGTTAGAGCCATAATTTGTCACAAAAATAAGTTCTCTTTCAGGAGATATCCTGGCTATAGCAATACCTTCGGGGTTTATGCCAAACCTCATCGGTATCTCAACCTCAAGCTTATTAGTGGTTGGATCAATTACAGATATACTATTGGATCCTGAATTTACAACATAAACCCTTGGTTTATCTCTGCCCTGGCTTACTGCAATCCCCCTTGGCTTTTTGCCTACCATTACATTGGCTACTATGTCACCCAATTGTCTGTTAATAACGGTTACATTATCTGAATCTTCGTTTGTTACATATATAAGCAAAGTGGCTAATTCAGGGACCTGGCTTTTAACATTAAAAACAGGACTGAAAAGATATCCATCAACAAGAGATTCATCAACATCCCAGTCTAAAAACAATGATGTGTTCTGGTTCTTATCAACTGTAACATCTATATCCACAGCTATTCCCTCGGGCGGCAGCGCTAAATTTGCTAATTTACCATCTCTTTTAATCAAAGCCTCTTTTACTGTAAATTGCATTTTTTTATATCTGCCTGCATGTATGCTCTTTTCAGCAATAAGTATCTGTTTGCCCGCAAGATTTAAGGAGTTTATATCAACAGGTGTACTCATAACCTCCGTTGACCTGCCATCCTCTGACACAATATTGACTGACAATAGTTTAAAAGTAATATCCAGAGAGGTTTTATCACGCCCTTTAAGCAATATGCTGACCTGACCTTGCGAAGTTCCGGAAGATTCTATGTACTCCTGAACTGAAGCACACCCGGCAAAAACAATTACAGCACATAGAACCAAGAACCAATGTCTTAATCTCATTGTTCCGAAGATAGCTGTCAATAACTTTGAATTTTTTCGCCTATTATCAGACATAAATATTCTTAATTTCCAAAATTAATTATATCTAAAAAGGTTAAATTTAAGCTTATTTATCAAAAAGTATAATAAAATTAGAAGATTAAAAACAAGGAATTTCAGTAAAAATTCAGGAATTTGATAGTTTCTTCGAAACTACTT
>MHEF01000001.1:4526-6966 GCA_001805125.1 Nitrospirae bacterium RBG_13_39_12 | reverse complement strand
TGAGTTAAAATAATTTCTGAAATAACTATTTGCTTCTCATCCGTGTATAAACAGTACTATTCATTAACTCGAAACACTTCAATTCTGTTATTAAAAGTATCCGCTACGAGTATTCTTCCCATTGAATCTACTGCTATATCTTTTGGATACTGGAACCATCCCTCCCCCCAGCCCAAGCCGCCAAATTCAAAAAGATATTTACCATTATTATCATAGGCTGAAATCGTATGACGCATATAATCTACTACGTAAATCCTTCCATTACGATTATCAACACCGACCGCCTGTGGACGGCTCAACTTACCAGTGCTTCCACCCTTCTCACCGAATTTAAAGAGGAAATTCCTGTTCTCATCATAGACATAGATATGGCTCGTTTCTTCGCTAACAAGATAAATCCTTCCAGCCATATCTATAAACACATAATTTAAAAGCACCTTTTTCCCTTCTTCCTCAACCGAAAATATATCTAATAACTGTCCCTGATTGTTTAGTATGAGAATACCAGGGTAATAGGATCCAGCCACATAGATATTCCCTCTTTTATCCAGAGCAAGACGATACGGTACGAACGAGCCGGCACCTTCAAAACCACCTAAAAAGAAATCACGCTTCCATTTAAGACAGGCATCATAAATCGAAATCTTTGGTCTGGGATTGTCTTTTGTCATGGGATGACCAACGTAAAGATTGCCCTCAGAATCAACAGTTACCCCCTGTGGCACATTAATACCGGCACCTTTACTGAGCGTAAAAACAGGGAATAAATCCGATGTATAGATAATAATCCTGGATTTGCTATCAATAACGTAAATCTCGTTCTTTACCGGTTCAGCAAAAACAGCGGATGGATAATATATTTTATTTTCTTCCTCATCCTGAGTTATGCTTTCGAGATATGTTACAGGAGGACCTTTCGTCTCTGCATTCAGGTTATTACTGATAAAAAGCGCAGAGCAAAGTGCATCGAGCAACAAGCATAAGATAATTTTAGTAAACATCTTACCCATCTTTAAACCATTAAACCTGAAAATGTTAATCTCCTGCTTTTATATATATTTTAAACTATATGCTTTGTCTTTTTCTAAAAGGTGACTACCTTGCGATTTTTCCTATCCTCAGCCCGGATATCTTGCCTATTAAAAACGCCGGAATTACAGCAAATCCTATCGATGGCAGATACAGTCGGTGCTCAAAAATAACGTCATAGATAATAACAAAGCTTGACGTTACTGATAATGTTATGAAAAACCACAGTATGCCAAAGGAAATCAAACGGGCCTTTCTGAATAATCTTAAGGCCAGAATTATTAAAGAACCCAAAAAAATAAAAAAGAATATGGTCTTCATGTCAATAGTTTTTGTTATCGGCCAGTCATAATCAAAGTTGAGGTTAGTGGGCACAAAAAGCAGTTTTATATAGTACGGGATAACATGAAGCTGTGTCAGAAAATATTCAAAAGAGGTAATAGGTTCTTCCTGGGGCATGGGAACCCCTTTTGTATAGTCAAAAGAAACAGAACTCTGCAATCCGGAAAAGCTTAAATAAAATATAACGGCAAGGGTTAAAAACATGGCGATATGAACTTTATAATTCCCTCTGAGCAATTTCAGGTCCCCTTCAGAAATAAAATAAAAATCATAAATAAGCAACATCAATGGCAATGTAGCTGCCTCCTGCTTTGTCGCCATCCCGAGGCAAGAAGCCAGGAACGCACCAATTAGATAAAGTAAAGAGCGATAAGTTAAAAGCAACGGATTTGAAATCCTGAATGCCCGTATGAAAAAAAGAAAGGCAAGTAGGTAAAATGTTGTTGCCAGGACCGAGGACCGGCTTACAATATACGTAACCGCCTGGGTTTGTATCGGATGGGCAGTAAATATCATGCCGGCATAAAGAGGTATTTTGAAGTTAACTGAATTCGCAGAAATCTCAGAACTTACACGGTTTAAAGGGTTGATAGTCCAGAGCAAAATAAAATAAAGCATGACACCGTTAGCCATATGCAATAAAAGATTTACCAGGTGGTACCCGAATACATTCAGCTTTCCGAAATAATAATTCAGAGCGAATGTAAGATCCAGAACAGGCCGTGTAGAAGTCGAAAAGATCTCTCTTACATCAAACCTGTGGATTGCATAGTTTTCGATAATTGCAGGGGTATCATCAAAATGGAATGATGCATCGAAGCTGTTCGAGTAAATAATACCTGCCAGAGTAACAATAAAAAAAATGCAGATTATATTTTTTCTATTGTAAGTCATCCGATTAATCTTATTCATCACAGCATATATTAACATGCTATTTAGATATCTTGCGAGGTTTCAATGTAATTTTAATATGCACCATTTCTTGAGTTTGCTTTGTTCCATGTGTAATATAAAATAGAAAGTGAATTACGAAAACAAAAATATGATTGGAAAGTTCTGCCAAAACCTC
>MHEF01000001.1:0-4504 GCA_001805125.1 Nitrospirae bacterium RBG_13_39_12 | reverse complement strand
TTGTTTTTGCAACTTATGCAAACAGGGTGGATGATCTTGATTTATGGTGGCATCTGAAAAGCGGACAGCTTATTTACGAAACACATGCCATCCCGCAAAAAGACTACTTTTCCTATACAACTGAAATTCCGGAAAGCATAAGCAGGATCGGGAAAAATGAAGTTCTCAAAACCGAGCTGCCTTCAGAAAAAAACAGATGGTTATGGCTTACCAATCTTAAGGGCAGCTGGCTTTCCGAGTTGTTTTTTTACGTGGTATATATGCTGGGAGGATTCAAGGGAATCGGCATACTTAAATCTGTAATCTTCGTCCTCGCCTATATCATATTATACTCTGCGATGCACAAGAGAGGCGCCGGCCCTCTGAGTTCTTTTTTTGTAATCTGCCTTATTTCTATCATCGGGATGGATTTCAACTATACCCGCCCGCAGATCTTCTCTTTTCTATTGTTCTCATGCGTACTCTATTGTCTGTATGATTTCAAGAAAGGCGGAAAATCCATTTACCTGCTTCCTCTGCTTATGCTCCTCTGGGCAAACCTGCACGGAGGGTTTATTCTCGGCGTTCTGATAATCCTCACATTCACTTCTGCTGAACTTATAAAGGCATTGCTGAACAACAGATTCGGCTTTTCACAGACTTCGGTATTAAGTAAATTACAGCTTATAAGACTGGGGCTGTTATCCTTTGCTTCTGCAACTGTCAGTCTGATTAATCCCAATGGTTATAAAACTTTTTTCTTCCCCTTCTTCCTTGAAGGAAGTATCTTCGCATCTATTGAAGAATATCACAGACCCATGTCATATGAATATCATGCTTATTGGTTAATGCTTGTTCTTGTAATCATCTTAATTTTGTTTTTGATAAAGATAAAACGCCTCGACCTTGCCGAATTATTTATTGCTGTTGCTTTGATAATTCCTTCTTTAAAAAGCATTAGATTTATCATTTTCTTTGCTATAGGTACAGGGGTGCTGCTTGCATATTCGATGACTTGTGCGGGTATTTCACTGCAGAACCGGAGACTGTTTAACAGGCTTTTTAACAATCAAAAGTTTTCAGGTAAAACCCTTAAACGTTACCTGCCATTGTTTCTGACAGTGACATTATTAATCATCTTAATAAAAATCAGTCCATCAGACAGTATCCTGAAATTTGACATGGGAGAAAAAAGATATCCTTCAGGTGCTGTTGCCTTCTTGAAAGAAAATACTATTGCCGGAAATATGTTCAATCCCTACAACTGGGGAGGCTATCTTGTCTGGCATCTATATCCTGAACACAGGGTCTTTATATATGGCCGCAGTCTTAACGAAACATCTCTTTTCCATTATAATCTTATAACAAATGCCAGAGAGGGAAACGATTCTGACATTTCATTATGGAAGAGGCTTCTGGATGCCTATGGTGTTAATTTCATCTTAACAAGAGCTGTTTCTTCCTATACCGGAAAAATAATACCTCTTTCGGATATGCTCTATCAGGACAGTGACTGGGAACTTGTATACGCAGACGGGAAGTCAATGATATTTTTGAAAGCAATCCCATCCAACCAGGATATTATTAAAAATTACAGACTTTCCAAAGAGACAATGTCTGACGAGGTCATAAGCGAATGCGAGCAGGGCATAACCGACACTCCCGGCACCTGGGGATATTATGAAACGCTGGGATTCGTGTACATGAAAAAAAATCGTTTTAATGAGGCGTTAGCAATGTTCCAGAAGTATCTGTTAATGAACCCGGGAAATAACAACGTCAGATATTACCATGACTTAATAAAAAATTACACGAACAAGTATAATTACAATCCATGACAAACACAAAACTTCATGTTCTATACTGGATAGAACTCATTTTTTTTATCAGCGTTATCGTTTTATACGGGTTGCTCACATATCAAAGAAACAGTGTATGGAAGGATGAATTGACTCTCTGGTCAGACGTAGTGCAAAAATCCCCTGTGAAATCCAGACCCCACAACAATCTCGGTGTGGCATATAGCGAAAGAGGTCTTTTCGACAGGGCCTTTATTGAAATAGAAGAGGCGCTGAGATTAAACCCTGATTCTATAAAAGCCCGTATCAGTCTTGGAAACGTTTTTTTGGAAACAGGGCAAACAGCTCAGGCAATACTTCAATTCTGGGAGGCGCTTAAGCTGAAACCGGATTACAGCGAGGTCTTCGTTAACATCGGGAATGCATATATGAGGGAAGGTGATATTGAAGAGGCAATGGCATACTATATAAAAAGCATTTCCCTTAACCCCGACTACCCACCTGCCCATGTCAATTTTGCTTCTGCATACGGCCTGAAAGGGTTAACTGAAAAGGCAATCAACGAATATAACAGAGCATTAATGTTAACCCCGGACAATCCGGACATACACTTCAACCTGGGCGTTGCCTATGAACAATTAGCCGGGAGATATGAGCTGAAAGCCATGGTCAATGAAAAAAAAGATATAATAAAAAAAGCTGTCAGTGAATATGAAACGACCTTGAGGTTAAACCCTCATGATCTGCAAGCCCGAAGAAATCTTGAAAGGTTATATGAGATTGCGCCTGTTGAGATACATTGAACTTTTTGTAGTTGCCGGCATAATAATCTTATATTCAGGGCTTGCCCATCAAAGAAACATTGTCTGGAAGGGCGATATCTCCTTATGGAAAGACTGTGTCAGTAAATCACCGGACAAATTCAGGCCGCATAACAATCTCGGTTATGCCTATCTGGAAAATAAGGATTATGACCGGGCAATGGATGAATTCAGAGAAACATTGAGGCTCAATCCGCGTGCAGAAAAGGCATATCTGAATATCGGCCGGATATATGAAGAAAAAGGACAGATCGGAGATGCAATTAAAAACTACAATAAGGCGCTTGAAATAGCACCAAATTTCACCGAGGCATTTCACTTTCTCGGAAATGTCTATGAAAACCAGAGGTTGCTGGACATGGCAATGCTTTATTATGAAAAGGCGGGGAGGAAAAAGCCCGATGACCCAAAGCTCCTGCTGAGTCTTGGTTCTGTACTTCACAAAAAAGGATATTTCAGGGAGGCTGTCAATAATTATAATATGGCCCTCAAATCAAATCCTGATATGCCGGAGGCATATTATAATCTCGGGCTTGCATACGATGAAAGAGGGCTGTTTAATGAGGCATTGTATTATTATCAACAAGCATTAAAATTAAAACCCACCTATCCTCAAGCGCTTTCCAATATGGGCATTATCTATGGAAAAATGGGAAGGCTTGAGGAAGCCGTAGACCTATTCAAAAAGGCCCTAAATATTAAACCTGATGATGCTATAACTCTGCTTGACATGGGGTTTTCCTATGAGCAATTAGCCGGGAGATATGAGCCGGCAGAAATCGGCAAAGATTTAAGAGTCAAGGCTATTCAGACTTATCAAAGGGTTCTCGATCTTGAACCTGATAATATGCAGGCAAAGGAAAGGATGACAAGGCTCATGTCTCATTAACCCGAATAATGCAGACATTGCTTTCTCCTCAGCGACTCTCCGAGGAGAGAATCCTTCCGACTGTTCGGGATCGCAAGAAAGATTCTGGACCGATCCTTGACAAGCAAGGACAAGAGCCAGAATGACAGAAATAAGGAACTGCGGCAGAGATCGCAGGGTGTAAAATTTATTAAATTCTATATAATATAATATAGGACTCATTTATATTCAGCTGAAGAGTTGTTGGAAGGCAATTGACAAGTTTAAGGCTGTATTAAGAGCCGATCCGCACAATGAGATGTCAATGAATATGATTGATTATTGCCAGAGGAGCCTGAAATAGAAGGGCACCGTATTTTTACGGTGCCCTTCTTGCATAGCCTGATTCTTCATTAATCCTTATGGAATGTCTTTCGTGGTATGGCATCTGAAGCAACCTGTATCGGTTGCACCAGTTCCACCAGCCTGTATTGTTGCATAATTCCATCTCAGGATGTCATCATTAGGAGATGCATGCGCTCTGTGGCATGAGAGGCACATGACGATACTGTCACCTGTTGAAACTGTCGCTCGTACTGCAGGAATAGTTCCACCGTCTCCATCATAAGCAACAGGGGCTTCAATACTGTATGCATTACCACCCACTGCATCATTATAGGATGCATATTCGCCGCCCTGACTTATAACATCTGTATCTGTGGGATGCCTCACCCATGAACCACCGGAAAGTATTTGGTCATGAAATACTCCGTGGCATTGTCCGCAGAGATAACTGATGGTAGTCGCAGCGGTTTGTGTTGTATCCCCCTCGTACTCATTGTGGTCACTGGCAGATGCACTTTGCTGCCAGTTGGTATCTTCCCGACCCAGAATTCCCTTCAGGAATCTGTAGCTGTGACCAACCGTACCACCGTCTATAGTCGTGTCATCTTCATGATGTGCTCCATCTAAAGCTGACATGCTGAGTGCAGCACCGCCAGCACCGGTGTCAACATTTCGATCTCCGTGACAGCCGTTAGAGCCAGCACAGGTCAACC